>JBBSRN010000151.1:0-6004 GCA_038242985.1 Propionibacteriales bacterium
TCTCACACGGTGGCACCACCAACCTGAACGACGGGGCGCTCATCTGTCCGCGGCATCACCACACCGTCCACGACGACCGGTGGGAGATGCGATTCCACCCGGACGACGGAATTCCGGAGGTGCGCTCGCCCGGCACCCTCAGCTGGCAACGCAACACCAGGTGGCGACCGTGAGGTCGGTGCTACGTCAACCTGCGGTGGGTCAGGTGCACGAGCACGCCGGCGCACAGCGCGCCGGCAGTCCCGAGGATCTCATCACTCAACGTGTCCTCGTAGGCGCCAGCCAGCTCGGTTCCTCGCTGGATGAACGTGAAGTACTCGCCGATCTCCCACACCACCGCGATGGCGGCACCGAGTCCGGTGATCAGGACGATCAGCACCCAGCGCGGCCGGACGTCGGCCCGGGCGATGAACAGCCCGATGCCCCACAGCAGCAGGAACCACGTGACGAAGTGGCTGACGTTGTCGAACGGCTCCCACCGGTCGTACAGGTCCAGGGAGTTGCCGAGGGCGTCCCACAGGAACGACGCCATGATGATCGCGCACGGCCACCACGGGATCGGCTGCGGCGCGTCGCGCCGGCAGCGCACGATTCGCCGGCTGCGCCGGCGTTGAACCACCCGCCAGATGACCGGCGCGGCCAGCATCAGCACCGTGTTGAGCACCAGCCGATAGGCGAAGCCCTTGCCCTCGAACCGGTCGATGCCGCCGAAGGTGCCCACGATCAGCTGCACCTCGGTGGTCACGAAGATCGTGACTGCGACGAAGAATGCCGGGGTCTTCTGCATGCCTCAGCGTGGCAGGTCGGTCGGTCATGGCTGGGGTGTCTGCCGCCCCAGCCAGCGGGGAGTGCGGGGCGGTGGCACGATCGGCAGATGCGCACTGATGTCGAGATCCCCAGCCACGGCGAGCTGCTGGGAGCGTGGCACTATCCCGCCGGGAACGAGGACCTGGCTGGTCCACGGGGTCGGCCGTGCGTGGTGATGGCGCACGGGTTCGGAGCGACCCGAGACGCCGGGCTCGCGCCATTCGCGGAGAAGTTCGCGGCCGCCGGTGCTGATGTCGTGGTGTTCGACTACCGCGGCTTCGGCACGTCCACCGGCAGCAAACGGCAGAGCGTCGACCACCTGGCACATCGCGCCGACTACCAGTGCGCCGTCGAGCACGCCCGCGGCCTCGACGGCGTCGATCCCGAGCGGATCGTGCTGTGGGGCAGCTCGTACTCCGGTGGCCACGTGATCGCCGTGGCGGCGAAGGATCCACGGATCGCGGGGGTCATCTCCCAGGGCGCGGCGATGGACGGGCTGCGGGCGGTGTTCCTGATCCTGGACTACGCGGGCCCGGCCCAGCTGCTGAAGCTGACCGGTCATGCGCTGCTGGACGTCGGGCACATGATCGCCCGGCGGGCACCGCATATGATCCCGATCGTCGGGCCGCCCGGGTCCACCGCGACCATCAGCTCACCGGACGGCGAGTCCGGCTACGAGACGATCATGGGCCCGACGTTCCGCAACGAGATGCGAGCCCGAGGGATCCTGCCGATCATGGTGAACCGTCCCGTGGCCAGCGCCAGCAAGCTGTCGATGCCGGTGCTGCTGGTCGTCGCCGGCCAGGACACCATCGCGCCGGTCGCAGCGGTGGAGAAGGTCGCGCAGAAGGTGCGCGGCCAGGTGCAGGTCATTCGCTTCGACGTCGGCCACTTCGAGATCTACGAGGGCGAACCCTTCGAGAAGTCCAGTGCTGCGCAGGTGGACTTCCTGCGATCGCTCTGACCGTCAGGAATCGGTTTGCGGCTTGCGTCCGCGGCGGTGCCTGAACGCCTCGAACGCCAGCGGGAGCGTGGTGAACACGAGGATCGCGATGATCGCGTAGTCGATGTTCTCCCCGAGCGCCGGGAAGGTCTGGCCCAGGAAGTAGCCGAGCAGCGTGATGCTCAGCACCCACAGCACGGCGCCGACAGCGCTGAACGTGAAGAACCGTTGCCGATCCATCTTGGTCACGCCGGCAACGACGGTGATGTAGGTGCGGACGAACGGCACGAACCGGCCGATGACCAGCGCCTTGTTGCCGTGCCTGGCGAAGAACGCCTCGGTGGTGTCGAAGTACTTGCGCTTGAGGAAGCGGCCATCTCGTTCGTACAGCGGTGGCCCGATCTTGTGCCCGATCTCGTAGCCGGCGATGTTGCCGGCGAATCCCGCGACGGACATCAACGTGATGGCCAGGGCCAGCTCGGTCAGCGGAGTGCCGACACCGAGCACCTCGATCTTGCCTCCGGCGATGAACAATCCCAGCGCGAACAGCAGGGTGTCGCCGGGCAGGAAGGGGAAGAACAGCCCGCACTCGATGAAGATGATGATCAGGCTGATCCAGAAGAAGGTGCCGCCGAACTGGTCGAGCAGCCAGTTGGGGTCCATGAAGCTGGGACCGAGAGTGGCAGGCTGGACGAGCGGCAGGATCACCCCCTCAAACTACCGGTGAGTCCCTATCCGATCACGACCGGCGTGTCTTCGTCCGCCGCTCTCGTGGAGCCCCGCGCCTGGTCCGTCGGCGAGCCGGAGCGCTGCCCTCACTCGTTCAGTGGCGCAGCGCGACGAGGCGGGCCAGCTCGGTGTCCGACAGCTCGGTCAGTGCCGCCTCGCCGCCGTTGACGACGGCGTCCGCGAGGGAGCGCTTGCTCGCGATCAGCTCGGAGATGGACTCCTCGATGGTTCCCTCGCTGATCAGCCGGTGGACCTGCACGCTCTTGGTCTGCCCGATGCGGTGGGCCCGGTCGGTCGCCTGGTCCTCGACGGCCGGATTCCACCAGCGGTCGTAGTGGATGACGTGATCGGCGCGGGTCAGGTTCAGGCCGGTGCCAGCGGCCTTGAGCGACAGCACGAACACCGGCACCTTGCCTTCCTGGAACCGCTGGACCATGCGCTCGCGGGTGGGGACCCCGGTGCCGCCGTGCAGGAACTGGTGCTCGATCTTCTTGTCGGCGAGGTGACGGGTGAGCAGTCGGCCCATCTGGGCGTACTGGGTGAACACCAGCACGCCGCCGTCCTCGGCGACGATCTCCTCGACCAGCTGGTCGAAGACGCCGAGCTTGCCGGACCGGCCACCCAGACGGCCCTCGGTCTCGCGCAGGAAGTGCGCCGGGTGGTTGCAGATCTGCTTGAGCTGGGTCAACAGCTTGACGACCAGGCCGCGCCGCTGGATGCCGGCCGCCTGCTCGATCTGGCCCATCGTCTGGCGGACGACCGCCTCGTACAGGCCCACCTGCTCGCGGCTCAGGTGGGTGGTGTGGTCGGTCTCGATCTTGGGCGGCAGCTCTGGGGCGATGCCCGGATCACTCTTGCGTCGCCGCAGCAGGAACGGACGGATCAGCTCGGACAGCCCGCCCGCCGCCTGGTCGTCGCGGCCGGACTCGATGCGGCGGGACCACTGGGTGCGGAACTGGTCGTGCGTGCCGAGCAGGCCCGGGGTGGTCCAGTCCAAGATGGCCCACAGCTCGGACAGATTGTTCTCGACGGGGGTGCCGGTCATGGCGATGCGGGCGTCGGCCGGGATGTCGCGCAACGCCTGGGCCCCTCGGGAGCGGGGATTCTTGACGTTCTGGGCCTCGTCGGCCACCACCAGGCCCCAACCGGGTGCGTGCTTGGCCAGGAGGTCCGAATCGGCCCGCATCGTGGCGTAGGTGGTGACCACGAAGCCTTCGGTGGCGTCCTCGATCCACCGGCGCGGACCGTGGTAGCGGTGCACCGGCACGCCGGGCGCGAAGCGCTTGATCTCGCGCTCCCAGTTGCCCAGGACGGACGCAGGGCACACGACCAGCGTGGGGGCGTCGCGATCGCGGGCCAGGTGCAGCGCGATCAGCATGACGGTCTTGCCCAGGCCCATGTCGTCGGCGAGGATGCCGCCGAGTCCGAGATCGGTCAGCTGGGCCATCCAGCGCAGACCCTGCAGCTGGTACTCCCGCAGCTGCCCGTGCAGGGCGGCGGGCTGTTCGGCCGGAACGATGGACCGATCGCTGGCGGCGAGGCGTCGGCGCACGTCCTCCAGCCAGCCCACGGTGTCGACCTCGGTGACGATGCCGTCGATCTCGATCTCACCGGTGACCGCAGCCCGGAGCGCCTCGATGGCGCTGATCTGGCCGGAGGTGCGGTGCAGCGCGCGTTCGATGCGGCTTCGCTCGACGAAGACCCACGAGTCGCGGATGCGCAGGAATCCGTGGTGCGAGGTCGCCAGCTCCTCGACCTCGGCGGCCGTGAGCTGCTGGCCGCCGATGGCGATCTGCCAGTCGAATCGGAACAGCTGGGCCTGGGTGAACGACGACGGCCGATCCGCCGGGAGTCGCTCGTCGCGCTGCACCACGACCGAGGTGGAGATCTCACGGACCAGCTCCGGCGGCCAGCTGACGTCGACGCGGCACGCCATCAGCAAGGTGGTGAGGTGACCCGAGCCCAGCTGGGCGAGCTCGGCGGTGCTGACGGTCGTGGCGCCGCGCGCGTGGGCCTCGAGCAGCCGCTCGGCTGGGTCCCATCTGCCGTCGAGTCGGCGCAGCATCGTCTGCAGCGGCTCGCGCGCGCCGATGCGCGGGTGCGAGTCGTTGCCGATCACGTCGGTGGCCTCGAACGCCGCTCCGGGCGTCGGCCGCACGCGGATGCGGACGACGGCTGCCTCGGTGTCGGTGGGCTCGCTGAGAAACGTGATGACGAACGTGAAGGAGTACGTGATGGGCCGGTACGGGTCGGGGTTGCGGGGCGGTGCCTCGTACGTGGAGCGTTGCGGCGTCGATGCCGCAGCCGGCGCGTCGACGGCGAGCGAGGCGAGGAAGCCCTGCACCTGGGCCAGCCCGGACTTCCCGTCGACCATGGGGATCGCCTGTGCTGCATGCTGCAGCTGGGTGCTCTCGCCGTCAGTGGGGGAGCCGAGTCCGCCGCGCGCCATCAACCGCAGAGCGAGGATGGCGGGGTTGGCCCACGCCCGGGCCGTGCGGTCGGCGTACATCACGCGGATGCCCTGGCTCAGCGCGCCGATCGACTCGTTGGCGCTGGCCCGCTCATCGCCGTCCGGCCCGTGGAACACGAACCGCGACTCGGCCGGCGTCTCACCGACCTCGAAGGTGACCTGGTGGCGCAGCAGGGCGCGCAGGTCCGAGGAAGAAGGCATCGTTCCATTATCTCGCACGGGTGGTGATCGCGCCTGAGCGGTCTGTCTTGTGCCACTGGCCGAATCGGCGACCGACTGTCAGCGGCGGCTGGCAGTCTGGACCGATGGATCCAGACGAGCCGGTCTCGCCCTGGTTCGACGACGTCTTCGACAGGCTCGGTGAGGACCGATCGGCGGCGTTGCGCCGCCGCCTGGACGCTGTTCGTGTGCGGCTCGCGTCTCTTGTCGCCGCCGAACGTCCCGACACCGATCTGACTCCCGATCTGTTCGTCGACTGCGTGCCACTGCTGGTGCTGGAGGTGAACATGCCTGACTCCGGTACCGCGGCGCGTTCCCACGTGTCGGCGGTGTCGCGGCTGGTCGACGCGGCCGCGACGGACGTCGGGACCGCGCAGATCGACCGAGCTCGCCGGGAGGTCCGTGCGGCGCGGCAACGCATCGACGAGCGTGCCGCTCGTCGCCCCGACGACCCGTGGGCGTCGCGCATACCGCGCCGACTCCTGCACGGGCCGCATGCCACCGGCGACTGAGTCCATCGGGCGGCGGCGCCTGACTAGCTCTGGTCGGTTGCCTTCTGGTCGGCGGCCTGCTGCTCGGCGACCTTCTGGTGCACCTCGTCCATGTCCAGCTCACGCACCTGGGTGATCAGCTGTTCGAGGGCGGGACCGGGCAGCGCGCCAGCCTGCTGATAGACCATCACGCCGTCGCGAAATGCCATCAGCGTGGGGATCGAGGAGATGCCGACCGCGCTGGACAGCTCCTGCTCGGTCTCGGTGTTGACCTTGGCGAAGGTGATGTCCGGATGCTGCTCGCTGGCCTTGTCGTAGACCGGTCCGAACTGCATGCAGGGGCCA
>JBBSRN010000152.1:0-5922 GCA_038242985.1 Propionibacteriales bacterium
CAGTGACCAGCTCGTCGAGGATCTCCTGGCCCGGGTGAACGCCGCACCGCAGATGACCGGCTCCAGCTTCCTCGCCGACGTCACCACCGAGCACGCCTACGTGGTCCCGGCCGTCGGCGAGAAGCGGTTCACCGTCGCGGCCGTCGACCTCGGCATCAAGGCCATGACCCCTCGCCGCATGGCCGAGCGCGGCATCGAGGTGCACGTCCTGCCGGCCACGACCACGTACGAGGAGATCTGCGCCATCGATCCCGACGGCGTGTTCATGTCCAACGGACCCGGCGATCCGGCCACCGCCGGGCACGCCGTCGAGCTGGTCCGGTCGGTGCTGGCCGATCGCCGGGTGTTCTTCGGCATCTGCCTGGGCAACCAGGTGTTCGGACAGGCACTCGGCCGCAGCACCTACAAGCTGGCCTACGGCCATCGCGGCATCAACCAGCCGGTGCAGGACCTCACCACCGGCACGGTCGAGATCACCGCGCACAACCACGGCTTCGCGGTCGACGCCCCGATCGGCGTGGACTTCGACACCCCGTACGGACCGGCCCGGGTCACCCACGTGTGCCTGAACGACGACGTCGTGGAGGGACTGGCGCTGCTCGACCGTCCCGCCTTCAGCGTGCAGTACCACCCGGAGGCGGCCGCCGGTCCGCACGACGCCGCCTACCTGTTCGACCGATTCCTCGATCTCCTGACACCACCCCTCGCCGGAGCGGACAATCCTGCCGCGCCACCATCATCGATCGAGCGTGCTGGAGAACCTGACCTCGCTCGACCCCTCCTCAACCTGAATGGAGGCCTCTGATGCCCAAGCGCACGGACATCGAGTCCGTCCTCGTCATCGGCTCCGGCCCCATCGTCATCGGCCAGGCCTGCGAGTTCGACTACTCCGGCACCCAGGCCTGCCGTGTCCTGCGCGAGGAAGGGCTGCGCGTCATCCTGGTCAACTCCAATCCAGCCACGATCATGACCGATCCGGAGTTCGCCGACGCGACCTACGTCGAGCCGATCACCCCGGAGTTCGTGGAGATGGTGATCGCCAAGGAACGTCCTGACGCGCTGCTGGCCACCCTCGGCGGCCAGACCGCGCTCAACGCCGCCATCGCGCTGGACCAGGCCGGGGTGCTGGACGCGTACGGGGTCGAGCTGATCGGTGCGTCCATCGAGGCGATCGAGAAGGGCGAGAACCGCGAGTCGTTCAAGCACATCGTCGAGGAGCTGCCGCCCCAGTGGGGCGCCGAGGTGGCCCAGTCGGTCATCTGCCACACCATGGCCGAGTGCGTCGCCGGGGTCGACGAGCTGGGTGGCTACCCGGTGGTCGTGCGGCCGTCGTTCACGATGGGCGGCAGCGGATCGGGACTCGCGTACGACGCGGTCGACCTGGACCGGATCGCCGGATCCGGCCTGGCGCTGAGCCCCACCACCGAGGTGCTGCTCGAGGAGTCGATCCTCGGGTGGAAGGAGTACGAGCTGGAAGTCATGCGCGACACCGCGGACAACGTGGTGATCGTGTGCACGATCGAGAACTTCGATCCGATGGGCGTGCACACCGGCGACTCGATCACGGTGGCGCCGGCCATGACCCTCACCGACGTGGAGTACCAGCGGCTGCGCGACATCTCGCTGGGGATCATCCGTGCGGTCGGCGTGGAGACCGGCGGCTGCAACATCCAGTTCGCGGTCAACCCCGAGGACGGTCGCATCATCGTGATCGAGATGAACCCGCGCGTCTCGCGCTCCAGCGCCCTGGCCTCCAAGGCCACCGGCTTCCCGATCGCGAAGATCGCCGCCAAGGTCGCCATCGGCTACACGCTGGACGAGATCCCCAACGACATCACGCGGCAGACGCCCGCCTCGTACGAGCCGGCGCTGGACTACGTGGTCGTCAAGGTTCCGCGGTTCGCGTTCGAGAAGTTCCCGGCAGCCGACTCGACCCTCACCACCCACATGAAGTCGGTCGGCGAGGCGATGGCCATCGGTCGCAACTTCACCGAGGCGCTCGGCAAGGCGCTGCGCTCGCTGGAACGACCCGAGGCGGCCTTCACCTGGGCCGGCGAGCCCGGCGACAAGCAGTCCCTGCTCACCGAGATCAGCCGGCCGCACGACGGTCGCCTTCGCCTGGTCATGGATGCGATCCGGGCCGGTGCCACGCCGGCGGAGATCTTCGACTCCACCCGGATCGACCCGTGGTTCGTCGATCAGCTGTTCCTGGTCGACGAGGTCGCCCGCGACCTGATCGAGGCGCGAGAGCTGGATCCGAGCGTGCTGCGACGGGCCAAGCGACACGGCTTCAGCGACGCCCAGATCGCCGAGATCCGGGACATGGACGAGGCCGTCGTGCGCGGCGTGCGGCACGCGCTCGGGGTCCGCCCGGTCTACAAGACCGTCGACACCTGCGCGGCCGAGTTCGCCGCGACCACTCCGTACCACTACTCCTCCTACGACGAGGAGACCGAGGTCCAGCCGCGCGAGAAGCCTGCGGTCATCGTGCTCGGCAGCGGCCCCAACCGCATCGGTCAGGGCATCGAGTTCGACTACTCGTGCGTGCACGCGGTGATGGCGTTGTCGGAGGTGGGCTACGAGACCATCATGGTCAACTGCAATCCCGAGACCGTCTCGACCGACTACGACACCTCGGACCGGTTGTACTTCGAGCCGCTCACGCTCGAGGACGTGCTGGAGATCGTGCACGCCGAGCAGCAGGCCGGTCCGGTCGCGGGGGTCATCGTGCAGCTGGGCGGGCAGACGCCGCTCGGACTGGCCGCCGGACTCGAGGCCGCGGGCGTGCCGATCGTGGGCACCCAGCCCTCGGCCATCGACCTGGCCGAGGAGCGAGGGGCGTTCGGCCAGGTACTGGCAGCAGCCGGACTGCCGGCGCCGAAGCACGGCATGGCCACCACGTTCGACCACGCCCGTCAGATCGCCGAGGAGATCGGCTACCCGGTGCTCGTGCGGCCGTCGTACGTGCTGGGCGGTCGGGGCATGGAGATCGTGTACGACGAGGCGACGCTGGCGGACTACATCGGCCGGGCCACCGAGATCTCCGCGGAACGGCCGGTGCTGGTCGACCGGTTCCTCGACGACGCGATCGAGATCGACGTCGACGCGCTGTACGACGGCTCCGAGCTGTTCCTCGGCGGGGTCATGGAGCACATCGAGGAGGCCGGCGTGCACTCCGGCGACTCGGCCTGCGCACTGCCGCCCATCACGCTCGGCGATCTGGAGATCGCCCGCATCCGGGAGTCCACCGAGGCGATCGCGCGCGGCGTCGGGGTGCGGGGGCTGATCAACATCCAGTTCGCACTCTCCTCGGACATCCTCTACGTGATCGAGGCCAACCCGCGGGCCTCGCGGACGGTGCCGTTCGTGTCGAAGGCCACCGCGACCCCGCTGGCCAAGGCTGCGGCGCGGCTGATGCTGGGGGAGTCCATCGCCGAGCTGAGGGCCGCCGGTGTGCTGCCGGCCGCCGGCGACGGGGGGCGGTTGCCCGACGACGCACCGATCGCGGTCAAGGAGGCGGTGATGCCGTTCAACCGGTTCCGCACCTACGACGGGCGGTACGTCGACACGCTGCTCGGACCCGAGATGCGCTCGACGGGAGAGGTCATGGGCTTCGACACCACGTTCGGCACGGCCTTCGCGAAGAGCCAGGCGGGAGCCCAGAACGGTCTGCCCACCGCTGGCAAGGTGTTCGTCTCGGTCGCGAACCGCGACAAGAGACACATGATCTTCCCGGTCAAGCGCCTGGCCGATCTCGGCTTCGAGATCCTCGCGACCAGCGGCACCGCCGTGGTGCTGGCCCGCAACGGCGTCCGGGCCACCGTCGTCCGCAAGCTGCACGAAGAGCAAGGATCGGGGGCGGCTGAGCAGAGCACCGTCGTGGAGAAGATCCAGCAGCAGGACGTCCAGCTGATCATCAACACCCCGCACGGGATATCGGCCGGCAGCAACGCGCGCATCGACGGCTACGAGATCCGCACCGCAGCGGTTGCCGAGGGGATCCCGTGCATCACGACGGTCCAGGGCCTCGCCGCCGCGGTGCAGGGCATCGAGGCGCTGATCGACGGCAGCGTCGGGGTCACGTCGCTGCAGGAGTGGGGCGCGCTCGTGCATGCCGGACGGCAGCGCGCAGGAAGCGAGATCAGGACATGAGCTTCGGATCACGCTTCGACGCGGCCCGGCGGGCCTACGGGCCGTTGTGCGTCGGGATCGACCCGCACGCCGCCGTGCTGGACCAGTGGGACCTGCCGGACACGATCGCGGGGCTGGAGCGGTTCGCCGGTACCTGCGTGGAGGCGTTCGCCGGCCGAGTCGGTTTCGTGAAGCCCCAGTCGGCCTTCTTCGAACGCTTCGGCGCCGCCGGGGTGGCGGTGCTCGAGCGCACCCTGCAGGACTTCCGGCACACCGGCACCCTCACCGTGCTCGACGTGAAGCGCGGCGACATCGACAGCACGGCAGCGGCCTACGCGCAGGCCTACCTCGACGACGACTCCCCGATGGCGGCCGACGCCGTGACGGTCAGCCCGTTCCTCGGCTTTGGCTCGCTGCAGCCGTTCTTCGACGTGGCGGAGGCGCACGACGCCGGCGTGTTCGTGCTCGCCCTCACGTCCAATCCCGAAGGCCCTGAGTTCCAGCACGCGCGCACCGAGTCCGGGCAGACCGTGGCCGGCTCCGTGCTGGCCCAGCTACGGGCGATGAACGCGGGCGCGGCACCCATCGGGTCGTTCGGCGCCGTGGTCGGCGCCACCATCGGGGAGTCGGTGGAGGACCTGGACATCAACGGCCCGCTGCTGGTCCCGGGGCTCGGCGCCCAGGGCGGCAGCGCGGCGGACGTCCGCCGGTTGTTCGGCTCGGTGTTCGAGCAGGTCCTCCCGTCCAGCTCGCGCGGCATCCTCGCCGCCGGACCCGACGTGGCGACACTGCGTGGGGAAGCGAGTCGGACCAACGCCGAACTTGTAGGCTCCTAGGCAACCCCGACGGGGCACGTGGACGACTCGGGAGGAGAACCGGCATGACGAACGGCGTCAGGACCGCAGCGGCGGTCGCCGTGACGGCCCTGGCACTCAGTGTTCTCGGCTCGTGCGGCGGGCAGAGTCCCTACTGCGCCGAGGTCGAGCAGAACACGCCGGTCCTGGACACGTTCCTGGCCAAGCGGACCGATGCCGCGTTCGCCGGCTACGCGAGGGCCGCCACCGCGATCAGCAAGGTGGCGCCGTCCAGCAGCGACCGGCAGTGGTCCGCCCTCGCGGCCGCCACCCGGGAGGTCGTCGCGGCGCACCGCGACGTCGGTCTCGCGGTGCAGGACCTGAAGGACAAGGACGCCCGCGCCGCGCTCAGCACGGCCGACGTCACGAAGCTCAACGGGGCCTACGACACGTTCAACGCCACCCGGGACGAACGGAAGGCCGTCGTGGCCGACGTCAAGAAGACGTGCGACATCCCACTGAAGTAGCACCATCGAAAGAGGCGAGGACATGGCACTTCCGAAGCTGACTCCGCAACAGCGCGAGGCGGCCCTGACCCAGGCTGCAGCGGCCCGGCGGCTGCGCGCCGAGGTCAAGAACCGGCTCAAGCACTCCGGCGCCACGCTGCAGGAGGTCATCGCCGAGGCGCGCGCCAACGAGACCGTCGCCAAGCTCAAGGTCGTCGATCTGCTGCGCTCGATGCCGGGGGTGGGTGCGGTCCGGGCGAAGGAGATCATGGACCGCATCGGCATCGCCGACAGCCGCCGGCTGCGGGGACTCGGTGCCAACCAGATCAAGGCGCTGCTCGAGGAGTTCACGCCACGTGCCTGAGCCTCGCGACGCACGATCACGCCTGATCGTCCTGGCCGGCCCGACGGCGGTGGGCAAGGGGACCGTCGCGGACTGTGTCAGGCGAGAGCACCCCGACATCTGGATCTCGGTCTCCGTCACCACGCGG
>JBBSRN010000153.1:0-5905 GCA_038242985.1 Propionibacteriales bacterium
CGTCTACGGTCACGTCAACAACGTCGTCTACTACTCGTACTTCGACACCGCGGTCAACGGCTACCTGATCGACGCCACCGGCACCGACACCCGAGAGCTCGATGCCTACGGGGTCGTCGCCGAGACCGGGTGCCGGTTCCTGCGGGAGATGCGCTTCCCCGCTGACGTGCAGGCAGGTCTGCGCGTCACCCGGCTCGGCACGTCGAGCGTGGTCTATGAGATCGGCCTGTTCCAGGGAGAGTCCGATGAGCCGGCCGCCGTCGGCAGGTTCGTGCACGTCTATGTCAGCGGTGTCGACCGGGCGGTCACGCCGGTTCCCGATGCCATCCGTTCGGCCCTCGAGCCCCTCGTGGTGGGAGCCACCCCATGAATGAACGCACCACGTACGTCCTGGTCGACGGCGAGAACATCGACGCCACCCTCGGATCATCGATCCTGGGTCGCCGGCCGCAGCCGCACGAGCGGCCACGCTGGGACCGTCTGCTGCAGTTCGCCCAGAGCACCTGGGACCAGCCGGCGACCGGGTTGTTCTTCCTGGCGGCCAACGGGGACCTGCCGATGGGCTTCGTGCAGGCGCTGACCGCGATCGGCTTCCGACCCGTGCCCCTGTCCGGCGGCGCCGACCAGAAGGTCGTCGACATCGCCATCCAGCGCACCCTGGCCGAGCTGGCGCACCGCGAGGCCGATGTGATGCTGGCCAGCAACGACGGCGACTTCATCGAGCAGCTCGACCCGTTGGTCGTCCCGGGACGTCGAGCCGCACTGCTGGCGTTCCGCGAGTTCCGCAGCGCTGGCTTCGTGCCACTGTTCGAGCGGGGCCTGGAGTTCCACGACCTGGAGTACGACGTCCAGGCCTTCAACGAGCGGCTGCCGCGCATCCGGATCATCCCGATCGACGAATTCGATCCGTTGGACTTCCTCTGACCGCTGGGGAGTCACTGCGTCACCGCCGGGGAGTCACTGCGTTACCGCTGGGGAGTCACTGAGTCGTCCTGCGCGACGACGCAGTGACTCCTGAGCAGGGACCGAGTGACTCGCGAGGGGTGACGCAGTGACTCGCGAGGGTTGGGCCGATGACCTTCAACACGCAGGCCCGGACATGTCGGCGGTGTGATCGGCGCACCGGTATCTAGGCTGGACCGGTGACCACACTCGTTCTCGTCCTGATCATCGTGCTGGGCATCGTCTCGGTCGGCGGTGGCGTGGCCCTGCTGACGTCGCGTCGCGGCGCCACCACCCTGCCCCCGCCGGACGTGCTGGACGAGATCACCCACGAGGTGATCGACCACCCGGAGCAACCAGAGCCGCACCTGAGATCGGAGGATGAGGAACCTCCGTTCGAGGAGGTGCCGGCCGACGAGCGCCGCGCCGGAACGACGACGATCGAGCGCCCGGACGCCCCGCAGGGACGACTGGTCCGGCTGCGCAGCCGGCTCGCCCGGTCCAACACCTCGCTCGGCAAGTCCCTGCTCGCCGTGCTCGGGCGAGCCACTCTCGACGACGACGCGTGGGAGGAGATCGAGGACACCCTGCTGGCCGCCGACGTCGGGGTCGGGCCCACCCTGGCCCTCGTGCAGTCGCTGCGCACCCGGATGCAGGTGGAGGGCGTCACCGATCCCGAGCGGGCCCGCGCCGTGCTCCGCGAGGAGATGGTGGCCATCATCAACCCGTCCCTGGACCGCTCCCTCGCGTCGACCGGGGCCGACGGCAAGCCCGGCGTCGTGCTCGTCGTGGGCGTCAACGGCACCGGCAAGACCACCACGGTGGGACGCCTCGCGCGGGTGCTGGTCGCCGAGGAGAAGACCGTCGTGCTCGGCGCCGCCGACACGTTCCGCGCCGCGGCCGCCGACCAGCTGCAGACCTGGGGCGAGCGGGTCGGCGTGCCGACGGTGCGCGGTCCCGAGGCCGGCGACCCTGCGAGCGTGGGATTCGAGGCGGTGCAGCGTGGCATCGCCGACGGCACCGACGTGGTGCTGGTCGACACCGCAGGGCGGCTGCACACCAAGAGCGGCCTGATGGACGAGCTCGGCAAGGTCAAGCGCGTCATCGAGAAGCAGGCACCGGTCACCGAGGTGCTGCTGGTCATCGACGCGACGACCGGCCAGAACGGACTCACCCAGGCCCGGGTGTTCGGTGAGGTCGTCGACGTCACCGGCATCGTGCTGACCAAGCTCGACGGCACCGCGAAGGGCGGCATCGTCATCGCCGTGCAGCAGGAGCTGGGCGTCCCGGTGAAGTTCGTGGGCCTAGGCGAGGGGGCCGACGACCTCGCACCCTTCGACGCGGCCGAGTTCATCGACGCGCTGCTCGCCTGAGCGGCACCGCCCGCGAACCACTCTGCCCGCGAACCACTCCACCCGCGCAGCGAAACGCTGGTGAAACACCGGCCTCGATTCGTGACATGACGGCAACCGGGGAGGGGCCAAGCCGAAACGCCCGGCCAGAACAGTGGCAGCAGCGAACGACACCGTTCGCGTCCACTGCTTCGGAGGCCTCATGGACACCGGCGACACCGCATGGATCCTGACCAGCTCGGCGCTGGTCCTGCTCATGACCCCAGGTCTGGCGTTCTTCTACGGCGGCATGGTCCGTTCCAAGACCGTGCTGAACATGATGATGATGAGCTTCGCCGCTCTGGCGATCGTGCCGGTGCTGTGGGTGCTGTACGGCTACTCGTTCGCCTTCAGCCCGGGTGGTACCGGCGTGCTCGGGGGCTTCGATCGCCTCGGTCTGGCCCACATCACGATCGACACGGCCTACGGCACCATCCCGGAGTACGTGTTCGTGGCGTTCCAGCTGATGTTCGCCATCGTCACGGTCGCGCTGATCAGCGGCGCCATCGCCGATCGGGCCAGGTTCAGCGCCTGGATCGTGTTCACCGTCGTGTGGGTGTCGGTCGTCTACTTCCCCGTGGCGCACTGGGTGTTCGACTTCGGCGGCCAGGACGGTGACGGCGGCGGATGGATCGCGACGAAGCTCGGGGCGCTGGACTTCGCCGGCGGCACCGCGGTGCACATCAACGCCGGTGCGGCCGGCCTGGCGCTCGCGCTCGTCCTCGGGAAGCGGGTGGGCTGGCGGCGCGATCCGATGCGTCCGCACAACCTGCCGTTCGTGCTGCTCGGTGCCGGGCTGCTGTGGTTCGGCTGGTTCGGTTTCAACGCCGGCTCCGCGGTCGGAGCCAACGGCCTGGCCGGCCTGGCCTTCGTCAACACCGCGGTCGCCACGGCGGCCGCGATCATCGGCTGGATCGGCGTGGAGTACGTGCGTGACACGAAGGGCACCAGCCTCGGCGCCGCGTCGGGTGCCGTGGCCGGGCTGGTCGCGATCACGCCTGCGGCCGGTGCGCTGTCGCCGTTCGGCTCGATCATCCTGGGCGTCGTCGCCGGCGTGCTCTGCGCCCTGGCGGTCGGTCTGAAGTACACGCTGGGCCTCGACGACTCGCTCGACGTCGTCGGCGTGCATCTCGTCGGCGGCCTCGTCGGCACCGTGCTGGTCGGCTTCCTCGCTGTCGGCGACGTCGGACTGTTCTACGGAGGCGGTCTCGCCCAGCTCGGCAAGCAGACCGTCGCGGCGTTCGCCGTCCTCGGGTACTCGTTCGTGCTCACCTACGTCATCGGCACGCTGATCGACCGGACGATCGGATTTCGGATCGACGCGGAGGACGAGGTGGCGGGCATCGACCAGGTGGAGCACCTCGAGACGGCGTACGACCATGCAGGCGGCAGCGCCGGCGGATCCAACCTGCTGAAGGAGCTCTGAGCATGAAGCTCGTGACAGCGGTCATCAAGCCGCACCGGTGGGAAGTGGTCCGCGAGGCACTGGCCGCCGCGGGGGTCGCCGGCAGGACCGTCACCGACGCCAGCGGCCACGGTCAACAGCTCGGCCACACCGAGGTCTACCGCGGCGCGGAGCACGTCGTGCCGTTGGTGCCGAAGCTCCGCCTCGAGGTCGTCGTCGACGACGGTGACCTCGACAGCGTCGTCGCCACCATCATCGATGCGGCACAGACCGGCACGATCGGTGACGGCAAGGTGTGGGTCGTCCCGGTCGAGTCGGTGGTGCGCGTGCGCACCGGGGAGACCGACGAGGCTGCGCTCTGACGGAGCAGGAGACGGTCGTGCTGCGCGACGCCATCGGCGCCCCACTGGTCGCAGGCCGTTAGGCTGGCCCAGTTCGGAACCACCAGTCCGAACCACCCGTTCCGTTCCACGAGCCGAGGACACCACCGCAGCCATGTTCGACACCCTGCAAGACCGTCTCCAATCGGCGTTCAAGAACCTGCGCGGCAAGGGCAAGCTGTCCGACGCCGACATCGACGCAGTCGCGCGGGAGATCCGCGTCGCGCTGCTGGACGCCGACGTCGCGGTCCAGGTCGTGCGCGAGTTCATCGGCAACGTCAAGGAGCGGGCCCGCGGGTCCGAGGTCAGCCAGGCGTTGAACCCGGCCCAGCAGGTCATCAAGATCGTCAACGACGAGCTGATCTCGATCCTTGGTGGCGAGACCAGGCGCATCCAGTTCGCCAAGAATCCGCCGACCGTCATCATGCTGGCCGGTCTGCAGGGTGCCGGAAAGACCACGCTGGCCGGAAAGCTCGCGCTGTGGCTGAAGGAGCAGGGCAAGTCGCCGATGCTGGTGGCCTGCGACCTCCAGCGCCCGAACGCCGTCACCCAGCTGCAGGTCGTCGGCGCCCAGGCCGGCGCCACGGTGTTCGCGCCGGAGCCGGGCAACACCGGATCCTCAGCTGGCGGCGAGGGCGGCTGGGGCGACCCCGTCCGGGTCGCGCGTGACGGTGTGGCCGAGGCCCGGCGCACCCTGCACGACGTCGTCATCGTCGACACCGCCGGGCGCCTCGCCATCGACGCCGAGCTGATGCAGCAGGCCGCCGACATCAGGGCGGCCGTCGACCCCGACGAGGTGCTGTTCGTCATCGACGCCATGATCGGCCAGGACGCCGTCGGCACCGCCCAGGCCTTCCTGGAGGGCGTCGACTTTACCGGCGTCGTGCTGTCCAAGCTCGACGGCGATGCCCGCGGCGGTGCCGCGCTGTCGGTGCGCTCGGTCACGGGTCGTCCGGTCATGTTCGCGTCGACGGGCGAGAAGCTCACGGAGTTCGAGCAGTTCCACCCCGACCGGATGGCCTCGCGCATCCTCGACATGGGCGACATGCTCACCCTCATCGAGCAGGCCGAGAAGGCCTTCGACGCCGACGAGGCGGCGCAGACCGCGGAGAAGCTCGCCGGCGGATCGTTCACGCTGCACGACTTCCTCGCGCAGATGGAGACCCTGTCCAAGATGGGTTCGATGTCCAAGCTGGTCGGCATGATGCCCGGCATGGGGCAGTTCAAGGACCAGCTGGCCAACTTCGACGAGCGCGAGGTCGACCGCATCAAGGCGGTCATCCGCTCCATGACGCCGACCGAGCGTGACAACCCCAAGATGATCGACGGATCACGTCGCGCCCGTATCGCGGCGGGTTCTGGAACCAAGGTCCAGGACGTCAACGGACTGGTCGACCGCTTCTTCGAGGCCCGCAAGATGATGCAGCAGATGGCCAAGGGCGGCGGCATGCCCGGAATGCCGGGCATGCCCGGGATGCCCGGGGTGGGCAAGCGGGCCGGTGCGCGCCAGAAGCCGCAGCAGAAGAAGAAGGGCAAGCGGCAGTCCGGCAATCCGGCGAAGCGCGCCGCCGGCGAGTCGGCACCTCACGACGGCGGCGCCAAGGACGGCTCGGGCGCCTTCGGATTCGGTCAGGACGCCGGTCAGGACTTCGAGCTGCCCAAGGAGCTCAAGGACCTGATGTGAGCCCGCGGCCCTGACCGCGAGTGGCGCAAAATGGCGCGTTCGAGAGGTCAGAACGCGCCAATTTGCGCCACTCGCAGGACACTTTGCGCCTCTCGTCGAACAC
>JBBSRN010000154.1:0-5902 GCA_038242985.1 Propionibacteriales bacterium
GACGGTCTCCCGCGTGTTCATGATCCGCTCCCCCGCCGCCTTGGGATCGCCGATCAGTCCGGTGGATCCCCCCACCAGGAGCAGCGGTCGGTGGCCGGCCGCCTGCAGCCGTCGAGCGGTGAGGATCTGCAGCAGGTTGCCGACGTGCAGGCTGGGAGCGGTCGGATCGAAACCGACGTAGTAGGTGATCGGCCCCTCGTCCATGGCCGCCCTGAGGGCGGCGAGGTCGGTCGAGTGCGCGATCAGACCGCGTGCTTGCAGGTCATCGAGGACGTGTGTCACACCGGCGATGCTATCGCCCGGAGCCGGCTCGATCGTCAGGGCTTGACGGCCACCACGGGCACGGGCGAGTCGAGCAGGATCGACTGCGCGACGCTGCCCATGAGGATCTTGCCGACGGGGCTGCGAGGCCTGACTCCGATGACCACGATCGACGCGCCGGCCTGTTCGACCTCGAGCAGCACGGCCTCGGAGATGTTCTCCCCCCGGACCTGGCGCATCTCGAACTCGATCTGGTCGGCCCGGAGCTTCTCGGCGAACGCCTGGACCTGATGACCCCGCGCGTGGCCGGTGTCCAGTCGGGGCTGCTGGGTCCGGCTGACGTTGATGATCACCAACGAGTCGCTCGTCTTGCGGGCGTGAACGCTGGCCCAGTCCAGGGCAGCCCGACCGAACTCGTCTGGACGATAGGCGACGGCAATTGTCATGACATGATCATAGTCCCGTGATCGTCGCGGACGCGAACATTCGCGAGCTCGGAATACGTCCGAGCGCCGACCGCGTTGTGGCTGACGTGGACTCCCCCGTGAAGGTAGACATCTGGTCCGACATCGCGTGCCCGTGGTGCTTCATCGGCAAGCGCCGCTTCGAGCGCGCCGTCGCTGCCTTCGTCGAGGACGGCGGCGAGGTGAAGGTCGAGTACCACTCGTTCGAGCTGGCGCCGGACACCCCGGTTGACTTCGCTGGTACCGAGGTCGACTTCCTGGTCCGCCACAAGCATCTGCCCGCTGAACAGGTCAGCGCCATGCTCGCGCAGATGACCGAGCTGGCCGCGGCCGAGGGCCTGGCCTACGACTTCGACGCGTTGCAGCACACCAACACCGTGCTCGCGCACCAGCTGTTGCACCTGGCCAGGGCGCACGGCAAGCAGCTGGACATGAAGGAGCGCCTGCTGGCGGCCTACTTCACCGAAGGTCGACACATCGGTCGGATCGAGGACCTGGCCGATCTTGCCACCGACATCGGACTGGATCGCGACGACGTCGTCCAGGCGTTGACCGATCGGGTCCATGCAGCCGACGTCGAGGCCGATCGGGACCAGACGGTGGAGTACGGCATCGGCGGCGTGCCGTTCTACGTCCTCGATGGACGATTCGCCGTGTCCGGCGCTCAGGAGCCGGCGGTGTTCGAGCAGGCCTTGCGCAGGGCGGCGACCGCGGACGCACCCACCGCCGACGGCTGACACCGCGCGCGGGGCAGACTGCGCGGATGACCCCGGACACCATGGCCATCGTCGGTGCCGGCCCGAGCGGGCTGGCCGCTGCCCGCAACCTGGATCGGCAAGGCGTGCCGTGGGTCGGCTTCGAGCTGGCCGACGACGTGGGCGGCCTGTGGGACATCGACGGGCCGCGCAGCACGATGTACGAGTCTGCACACCTGATCTCCAGCCGCACGACCACCGAGTTCGCCGAGTTCCCGATGGCCGCGGGCGTCGCGGACTACCCGAGCCACCACGAGCTGAAGCGCTACTTCGGCGAGTTCGCCGACCACTTCGGGCTGCGCGACCGCTTCCACTTCGGGACCGAGGTGGTCCGGCTCGAGCCTGCCGATGACGACACGTGGGATGTCACCACGACGGACGGGACCGCAGTGCAGACGGAGCGCTTCGGCGGCGTCATCGTGGCCAACGGCACGCTGTCCGAGCCGCACGTGCCGATCTTCGAGGGTGAGTTCACCGGCACCGTGATGCACACCAGCGCGTACAAGTCCGCTCGCCAGCTGACCGACCAGCGCGTGCTGATCGTGGGGGCGGGCAACTCCGGCTGCGACATCGCCGTCGACGCGGTGCACCATGCCGCATCGGTCGACCTGAGCGTGCGCCGCGGGTACCACTTCGTGCCGAAGTACCTCTTCGGCAGGCCCGCCGACACCCTCAACCAGGGCCGTCCGCTGCCCGCGCGCATCAAGCAGGCGATCGACAAGCGGGTGCTGCGCCTGTTCACCGGCGATCCGGTCCGGCTCGGCTTCCCCGAGCCGGACCACAAGATCTACGAGTCGCACCCCATCGTGAACTCCCTGATCCTGCACCACCTCGGCCACGGCGACCTGCGGGTGCGGGCCGACGTCGCCCGCTTCGACGGCCACACGGTGCGCTTCCGTGACGGTTCGGCCAGCGACTACGACCTGGTGATCCTGGCGACGGGCTACCGGTTGCACTATCCATTCATCGATCCCGAGCACCTGCAGTGGGCACCCCCGGGCTCGGGCGAATCAGCACCCAGCGGCTCACCGGACCTCTACCTCAACATCTTCACCGCCAGGCACCCCACGTTGTTCGTGCTCGGGATGCTGGAGGCCTCCGGGATCGGCTGGCAGGGCCGATACGAGCAGGCCGACCTGGTCGCCCGCTATCTCGCGGCCCGGCGGGACGATCCCGAACGCGCCGCCGTCATCGATCGCGCCATCGGCGGACCACGACCTGATCTGTCCGGCGGCTACCACTACCTGGCCATCGACCGGATGTCGTACTACGTCAACAAGGACGCCTACCGCGCGGTGGTGCGGCGGTCGATCGAGGAGCTCACCGGATGAACGACGTCGACTCCATCCGCATCGCCTTCGACGAGAGCTCTCTGACGACGTTGAAGATCGTCATCGCCGCCATCTTGTTCGGGATCGCCCTGGACACCCGCCTCGATGACTTCCGCGCCGCGCTCGCCCGGCCGAAGGCCATCGCGGTCGGGGTCGTCGCGCAGTTCGCGCTGCTGCCGGCGATCACGTTCGTGCTGACGTTGGCCCTGGACGTCCGTGGTTCGGTGGCGCTCGGCATGATCCTGGTGGCGTGCTGCCCACCGGGCAACGTGTCGAACATCTTGACCCACCGCGCGCAGGGCGATGTGGCGCTGTCGGTGTCGATGACCGCGGTCGGCAACGTGCTGGCGATCTTCCTGCTCCCGCTGAACTTCGCGTTCTGGGGAGGCCTGCACCCGACCGGCCAGAAGTTCCTCGAGAAGGTCGCGGTGACGCCATGGGACATGCTCAGCGAGATCGTGCTGGTCATCGGCATACCGTTCGCGCTGGGTCTCACCGTCGCCCAGCTGGCTCCTCGCATCGCCGAGCGTTCCCACCGCATCGTCGGCCGGATCGCGTTCGTGGCCCTTGGCGCCATCATCGTCATCGGGGTGGCCAAGAACTGGGACGTCTTCACCGCGTACATCGCGGTCGTGCTGCTCGCGGTCTTCGCGCACGACGCGATCGCGCTGGCTCTCGGCTGGTCGATCGCGCGTGCCACCAGGTTGCCAGATCGTGCGATCCGCGCCATGACCTTCGAGGTCGGCATCCGCAACGCGGGCTTCGGGCTGCTGCTGGTCTTCGAGTTCTTCGACGGCCTCGGCGGAATGGCGCTGGTCGCGGCCTGGTGGGGCATCTGGGACATCATCGCCGGCCTGACGGTGGCGACGCTGTGGGCCCGGCGACCCGTGCGGGACGGCGTGCGCGCATGACCCGCGTCCTGGTCACCGGAGGGTCGGGCTTCCTCGGTTCGTCGGTGGTGCCGGCACTCGTCGGCCTCGTCGACCACGTGGTGTCCGGCGACGTGCGACCGCCTGCGGAGCCCCGCGACGCGGTCGAGGAAGTCCTGCTCGACGTGACCGACGCCGAGCTGGTCTCCACCGTGGTGGCCGAGCACCGGATCGACACGATCGTGCACCTCGCCTCGATCGTGAATCCTCCCCCGGGCATGACCGACGACGTCGCGTACCGGGTCGACGTCGACGGGACCAAGAACGTGGTCGCCGCGGCCCTGGAGCACGGGGCGCGGCGGATCGTGGTGTCCTCCAGCGGCGCCGCGTACGGATACCACGCCAACAGCCCGGCGTGGATCAGCGAGGACCAGCCGGTGCGGGGCAACGACGCGTTCGCCTACAGCCGGCACAAGCGCCTGGTCGAGGAGCACCTCGCCGACGTGCGCAGGGAGCACCCCGAGCTGGAGCAGACGGTGCTGCGCATCGGCACGATCCTCGGAGAACGCGTCGACAACCAGATCACCGATCTGTTCGGTCGGCGACGCCTGCTCAAGATCGCCGGGGCCGACTCGCCGTTCGTGTTCATCTGGGACACCGACCTCACCGACGTGGTGGTCCGCGCTGTCACCGGTGACGTGCACGGCATCTTCAACGTGGCCGGCGACGGCGCCCTGACCATCGACGAGATCGCCGAGCGGCTCGGCAAGCCAACCCTGGTCGTGCCCGAGGTCGCGCTCCGCTCGATTCTGGCCGTGCTGCATCCCTTGCGGCTGACCCAGTACGGTCCCGAGCAGACGAAGTTCTTGCAGTTCCGGCCGGTTCTGGACAACGCGCGGCTGAAGTCCGAGCTGCAGGTGGTGCCCCGACTCACGTCAGCGCAGGCCTTCGACGCCTGGGTGACGAGCCACCCCGATGCTGTGGCCGACTGACCGGTGCCGTGGCCGACTGATCGGTGCCGTGGCGGACTGATCAGTCGATGCCCCACTCCGCGCGGAACTCCGCGGGGCTCATGCCCAGAAGGTCGGAGCGGACCTGCTCCAGCAGCGACAGTGACACCGTGGGCGCGCCGCCGGCCACGCGCAGCTCCTCGACGTCGTCACTGCGGCGACGCACGACGACGTCGGCCGACGACGTGAGCTCGAGCAGTCCTCCCGTCATGGCGCACCACAGGTCGAGCGCCGAGCACACCACCCGGCCCGCGCGGCCCCGGACCGGTGGCTCGAGCGACGATCTGTAGACCTCGTCGGCCGCGACAGGTTCGTGGGTGGCGATCATGAGCCCAGCGTAGGTCCCGGCGGCACAGGGCGGTTCGCTGCGCGTTCAGCGGCTGGGGGCTCGCGGGCTGCGGCGGTACGCCGAGACGGTCGGGTCGCCGGACAGCCAGAACCGCCATGCCACGTCGGCCGCCTGGGAGACCCCGACCCGAGGCCCCGCGCTGATCGGCCCGGGATCGAGGACCTCAGGGCCCAGCTGCACGCCGCCTGGGTCCAGCACCGGGGTGCCAAGGTCGTCACCGGTGATGGCGAGCGCACGCGCCAGATTGCCCGGGCCACGAGCCAGTCGCACATCCGGCGCGTCGGCCCGGCGCGCTCGCGCCAGGTCCAGCCCTTCGACGACCTCGCCGGAGCGGACCAGCACGGCCGCTGCTTCCTCGGTGGGTCCGGTGACGATGTTGGCGCACCAGTGGACGCCGTAGGAACGGTAGACGTACAGGTGCCACGGCGGGCCGTACATCGCCTCCGAGCGAGGGGTTCGGGTGAAGGCGTGCGAGGCGGGGTCGTGGATCCCGCCGTAGGCCTCGACCTCGGTGATGCGCACCGCGACCCCGTGCCCGTGCAGCACTCGGCCCAGCAGCGATCGGGCCCGCCCCACCACCTGCGATTCATCAGTCATGTCTGGTCCTTC
Organism: Propionibacteriales bacterium; assembly: GCA_038242985.1. GTDB lineage: Bacteria > Actinomycetota > Actinomycetes > Propionibacteriales > Nocardioidaceae > Aeromicrobium. Next base: position 5,649 of record JBBSRN010000154.1, read on the forward strand.
GAACGGCGCCGTGTTGGTCGAGAGGCGCAAAGTGTTCCGCGAGTGGCGCAAAGTGTTCCGCGAGTGGCGCAAAGTGTTCGGCGAGTGGCGCAAATTGGCTCGATTCCGGTCCAAATCGAGCCATTTTGCGCCACTCGCGGGGAACCGGGAGCGAGGGAACGGTCAGCTGACAGACGTGATGAGGACGTCCTTGGCCGGCGCGACGCCGTCCGGTCCGTTGCCCTCGGCCGCGATGTCCTGGGCCAGCTTCAGTC
>JBBSRN010000155.1:0-5879 GCA_038242985.1 Propionibacteriales bacterium
ACCACCTTGACGCTGGGGAAGGCGACACAGGGAGGCACCATGAACAGCACATCGTCACACCCCTCCACGCGGGGTGTGCTCTTCGTGCACTCAGCACCGTCTGCACTGCTCCCGCACATCGAGTGGGCGGCTGCCGGTGTGCTGGGCGGCAAGCCCGATCTCGCCTGGGTCAAGCAACCGGCCGAACCCGGCACCTACCGCGCCGAGCTGTCCTGGCAGGCCCCGGTCGGCACGTCGGCGACCCTGGCGTCGGCGCTGCGCGGCTGGGAGCAGCTGCGCTTCGAGGTCAGCGAGGAACCGACCTCCCGCAGCGAGGGCGCCCGCTACTCCTACACGCCCCGACTCGGCATCTTCCACGCCCTGACCGGCCTGCACGGCGACGTCCTGATCCCCGAGGACCGGATCAAGGCCTTCCGGGTGAAGGTCGCGACCGGTGACGTCGACATCGACACGGCGCTGGACGGCTTGTTGGGCGTCGTGTGGGACAACGAGCTCGAACCGTTCCGTCACGCCGGCGAAGGGGCCCCGGTGCGCTGGCTGCACCAGGTCGTCTGATCAGCCGATCTGCACCTTGACGGTGGGCGTCTTGGTGCCGCTGGCCTCGGCGAGCAGTCGGAACTCCCGCTCGCCGGTGCGCGAGGTGTAGAGTTCGGTCTTGAACCGGCCGTCAGCACGCGTCATCGTCGTGATGGGGAAGTCGTCCCAGCCGGTGCCCTTCTCACGCACCTGCACCTGCAGCACGGTCCCCTCGTCGAGATCCGGGAAGGCCCCCGAGAGCACGAAGCGTTCTCCCGGCGCGACCTGCGTCGACTCGGCGTTGAGCGTCGGCTCGGGCGTCGGGTCGTCGGTCTGGGTCGGCTTCGGCTTGGGCGCGGGAGTGGTCTTGGTGGGGGTGGGCGTGGCGGTGGTCGCGTTCAACGGCGGGAGGGCCACGTCCTTGATCCCGGTCGCCGACACCATCGCCGAAAAGCCGAATCCGATGCCTCCGCCGACCAGCACACCGATGATGGCCATCCAGATGATCGCGCCGAACGCCTTGCGCTTGACGTGCGGAGTCTCCACCGGGGCGACCGGACGCGGCGCCGTGATGGACCGCGCCGCGGGCTGGGCCGCCGCGGGCTGGGCCGTCGTGGGCTGGGCCGTCGCGGGCCGGGCTGCGGCAGCGCGCTCGGCCGCCGCGGTCAGGGACAGGACTGAGTCCATGGCGTCCTGGACGGTGCGCATCGTGTCGATGGTGTCGTCGCTGAGATAGACGTCGAATCGACGGCCCAGCTCCTCGCCGATCTCGACGATCGTGAGCGAGTCGCTGCCGAGCTCGCTGAACCGGCTCTGCGGGCCAACGGCGTCCTCGTCGCAGCCGAGCACCCGTACCGAGATGTCGGTGATCTGGTCGAGAACCTCTGCGCGTGATGCCACGCCCCGATCCTACGGGTCCGGGAAGGTCGGCGAGGCAAGCGTCACGTGCTGTCGGGTTCGGCGTCGCGCAAACCACGCCCACGCCTACGATGTGACGATGGACCGTAGCGCCGGAGTGCAGGGGCCCGACATCCAGTACGTCGTGGTGCACGGGTATCGCAGAGCGTTCCGCATCCAGGGGTCGGGCCCGGCCCTGCTGCTGCTGCACGGACTCGGGTGCGACTCATCGACCTGGCTGCCGGCGATCCCCGAGCTGGCACAGCACTTCACGGTCATCGCGCCGGACCTGCTGGGTCACGGCGAGTCCGACAAGCCCGACGCGGACTACTCGCTCGGCGGCTATGCCAACGGCATGCGGGACCTGATGACCATCCTCGGTGTCGACAAGGCCACCGTCGTCGGGCACAGCTTCGGTGGCGGCGTCGCGATGCAGTTCGCCTACCAGTTCCCCGAGCGCACCGAACGTGTCGTCCTCGTCTCGACCGGCGGTCTGGGCAAGGAGGTCACTCCGGCGATCCGGTTGCTGACCGTGCCCGGATCCGGCCTGGCGCTTCACGCGGCGACGCGCAGGCCGTGGCGCCCGCTGGTGGCCGGAGCCATGAGGACCCTGTCGCGCTTGCCCCTGAACGCCACCCGGGATCTCGGTGAGGTCGCTCGCATCTACGAATCGATGGCCGATCCGGCGACCCGTGTCGCAGTGCAGCGTGTCACGAGCCACGTGCTGGACTGGCGCGGTCAGTTCGTCACGATGACCGATCGGGGCTACCTGGCCCGGCTCATGCCGGTGCTGGTGATCTGGGGGCGCCACGACATGGTGGTCCCGTCCCGGCATGCGGAGTCCGCGCCCACCTCGGTCAAGGACGTGCACGTGCTCGAGGACTCCGGTCACTTCCCGCACAAGGACCACCCGGACCAGTTCTCCCGACTGGTGCTGGAGTTCGTCGCCGAGAACGCTCCCGCCTCCTACCACCGAGGCAGGTGGCGGGCTCTGCTGCGACGCGGCGACCAGGCCGAGCTCACCAGCGTCCCGCCGGTGGTCGCCGCCGTCGACGAGTCCGCCGAGCCGCACGTCGGCTGAACCGGCCTAGAAGGCCGGTGAGTGCGGCGTCGTCGGTGGTGACTCCCGCTTCTCCGATGGTGTCCCGGCGTCGATCCGCCGGCGCTTCTGCCAGCGGGCGTTGCCGGTCACGACCGCGCCGATCGCCACCGCCAGCCAACCGATCAGCAGACCGCCGATGTCGTCGGCGACGTAGTGCCACCCGAGGTACAAGGTGGCCGTGATCGTGAAGCCGAGGTAGACCCAGCCGATCGTGCGGATCCATCCGGCAGCGCCTGAGTAGTGCAGGAAGAGCGCAGCGGTGAACACGACCGAGACGTGCAGGGAGGCGAATCCGGCGATGCCGAAGATGCTGCCGCCCTGCGGATCCTCCTTGAAGTTGAACGCACCGCGCAGCAAGGACCCCTGGAGCGCTGAGGCCCCGTTCTCGGGCAGGTCGTAGTAGGACTGCGGTTGGTAGAACGCCGGACCCAGGGTCGGCAGTGCGTAGTAGCTCAGCGTGCCGAGCACCCAGTTGAGGCTGACCGCCGTGGCGTACCAGGCGCCCACGGTGAAGTCGCGCACCAGGACCAGCACGGCGCCGACCGTGATGGGCACCACCGGCAGGTACAGCACGTACAGGACAGCCAGGACCTGTGCCATCACCGAGGTGCCGAGCAGTCCGTGCAGCACCTCGGCGGGGTTGTTTCCGAAGAAGAGCCAGTGGTCCAGCTCCAGCATGTCGCGGTCATAGAGGGTGTCGCCGCGAAGGATCGGCAGATAGCTCTTGAGATTGCGGTAGCTGACGTAGCAGATGTAGAAGGCGAGCATGCCGGTCGCGACGTGACCGACGCGGCGCAGATTCCACTCGGTGACGAGGATCGTGCGCATGCCCGGGACGAATCCGCGCAGGCCGTAGCGGCGGATCGACTGCGGCACGATCCCCGCGGCGAAGATGATCAGGGCGATCATCGGCAGGCGGATGTACGCCGGACCGAGGAATCCCTCGGGATCCTTCAGCCCCACGTCGAGCGTCTGGGAGTAGTAGACCGTGACCCCACCGATCGCCAGCGACAGAGCCACCGCGAACGTGTAGGGCCATCGGAGCATGCCGATCATCCTATTGGCCACGTCTGAGAGGCGTCTGTGAGGCGCGCCCCTCAGGCGTCGCCGCCGACCTGCTCGACGTCCAGGGTCGCGGTCGGGTCGTCGACGCGCAACGTGCTGAAGGCGTCGCGTGCGACCGACGGCTCGATCACCCCCGTGCGGGAGAGCTCGGCCAGCGTCGCGACCACGATGGACTCGGCGTCCACCTGGAAGTGTCGTCGGGCAGCCGCTCGGGTGTCGGCGAAACCGAATCCGTCGGTGCCGAGGGACTGCCACGGGCCGGGCATCCACCGCGAGATCTGGTCGGGGACCGCGCGCATGAAGTCGCTCACGGCGACCGTCGGCACCGGGGTGGACCCGTTTTCCACGGCCGGAGCCAGCTTCTCGGTGATCCACGCGGTGCGCGGCTGCTCGCCCAGATGATTGAGATTCCACTGCTCGGTGGCGATGCCGTCGCGGGCGATCTCGTTCCACGAGGTGACCGACCACACGTCGGCACCCACGCCGTACTCGGTGGCGAGCACCTCCTGGGCCTGCAGCGCCCATGGCACCGAGATGCCCGATGCCATGATGCGCGCCTGCGCCGGCGCGTCGCCGCCGGTCGGTCGCAGCAGATAGGCCCCGCGCAGGATGCCGTCGGTGTCCACGTCCTCGGGCTCGGGCGGGTGCACGAGCGCCTCGTTGTAGACCGTGAGGTAGAAGATGACGTCCTCGCCGTGCGGGTGCTCGTCGGTGGAGCCGTACATGCGGTTCATGCCGCTCTCGACGATGTGAGAGATCTCGTAGCCGTACGCCGGGTCGTAGTGCACCACGGCCGGGTTGGTCTGCGCGATCAGCGGCGAATGACCGTCGGCGTGCTGCAGTCCCTCGCCGGTGAGCGTGGTGCGGCCTGCGGTGGCGCCCACCAGGAAGCCGCGGGCAAGCTGGTCGGCCATGGACCAGATCGAGTCGGCGGTGCGCTGGAACCCGAACATCGAGTAGAACATGTAGACCGGGATCATCGGCTCGCCGTGCGTGGAGTACGCGCTGCCGGCCGCGATCGCCGAGGCCATGGCACCGGCCTCGCTGATGCCTTCGTGCAGCAGCTGCCCCGAGGTCGACTCCTTGTATGCCAGCAGCAGCTTGCGGTCGACCGCGTCATAGGTCTGGCCCGCAGGGTTGTAGATCTTGGCCGACGGGAACATCGAGTCCATGCCGAAGGTGCGGTACTCATCGGGAGCGATGGGCACGAGCCGGCGGCCGATCTCGGGGTCCTTCATCAGATCGCGCAGCAGGCGGACGAACGCCATGGTCGTGGCGATGGACTGCTTGCCCGAGCCCTTCTTGAGCTCGTCGTACATGGCCGGCTCCGGCACCTTGACCGGGGTCGGGTCGACGATGCGGTGGGGGAGTCCGCCGCCCAGCGCCTCGCGCCGAGCCTGCATGTACTGCATCTCCTCGCTGTCGGCGCCGGGGTGGTAGAACGGCGGCAGCTCGTCGCCGTCGATCTGCTCGTCGGTGATGGGGATGGCGAGGCGGTCGCGGAATCCCTTGAGGTCGTCCTTGGTCAGCTTCTTCATCTGGTGGGTGGCGTTGCGGCCCTGGAACGACTCCAGCAGCCATCCCTTGATCGTGTGGGCGAGGATCACCGTCGGCTGACCGGTGTGCTTCTGCGCCGCCTCGAACGCCGCGTAGACCTTGCGGTAGTCGTGGCCGCCGCGGGGCAGCCGCTCGATCTGCTGGTCGCTGAGGTGCTCCACCATCTTCTGCAGGCGCGGATCGGGTCCGAAGAACTGCTTCCGGTTGTACTCGCCGGTCTCGACCGACAGGGTCTGGAACTCCCCGTCGGGGGTGCGGTTCATCTGGTTGACGAGCACGCCGTCGGCGTCGCGGGCCAGCAGGTCGTCCCACTCGCGACCCCACACCACCTTGATGACGTTCCAGCCGGCACCGCGGAAGAACGACTCCAGCTCCTGGATGATCTTGCCGTTGCCGCGCACGGGCCCGTCGAGCTGCTGCAGGTTGCAGTTGATGACGAACGTGAGGTTGTCGAGCTCTTCACGCGCTGCGAGGCCGATGGCACCGAGCGATTCGGGCTCGCCCATCTCGCCGTCGCCGAGGAACGTCCAGACCTGCTGCTGGCTGGTGTCCTTGATCCCGCGGTTGTTCAGGTATCGGTTGAAGCGTGCTTGGTAGATCGAGTTGAGGGCGGTCAAGCCCATGCTGACGGTGGGGAACTCCCAGAAGTCCGACATCAGCCGCGGGTGCGGTTAGGACGGCAGACCCTCGCCGGGTCCGTGCTGCACCTCCTGACGGAAGTTGAGCAGCTGATTCTCGGTGA
>JBBSRN010000156.1:0-5816 GCA_038242985.1 Propionibacteriales bacterium
ACACCAGGAAGAGGCACAAAGTCCCGTCATGCACGGTGCTCCGTCCACTCTTCCTCAGCGAGCGGCCGACGAAGGAGACCGATGATGAAGACCGACGAGCGACGGAGCTCGTTGCTGCGCCGGCCCCTGGTGCTGCTGCTGATGCTCGTGGTGGCCGGCGGCGGAGCGTTCGCCGGATGGGCCGGCGCGACGGACACCTTCCAGAGCCGGGCCGTCGTGCTCGTCGTGCCGTCCGGCACCGGCACCGCCGAAGCTCGCGAAGCGGTCCCGGACAACCCGCTCACCCGGTTGGACGACGGCGTCTCCCAGCTGGCGCTGGTCGTCAGCTCGCAGCTGCGTTCCGAAGCCGTGGGCGACCGGGTCAGAGCCGCAGGAGGCGACGGCAGCTACTCGGCCAGCGCATTCAGCGAGGACGACGGCGCGACCGCCCAGCTCGGCCCGTTGGTCACCATCACGGCGACCTCGGCCACGGCCCGAGGGGCGGAGCGCGCCGCCGCGGTGCTGGTCGACCAGAGCAGCTCCCAGCTGGCTGCGGTCCAGTCGGCAGCGAACGTGCCGACCGCCGTCCGGGCGCAGGCGATCGTGTCCACGCCGGCCAGCACCGGCACCGTCGTGGGCCAGCCGCGGCTGCGAGCCGCCGGTGTGCTCGGCGTCGCGGGCGGACTCGCGGTGCTCGTGCTGGCCGCAGCTGCCGGCTCGCTGGGGATCGCGCGTCGCGGCGCCGCATCGTCGGCCGCGGTCCGGGAGCGAGCCGGATCCGGAGCGGCACATGATCGGATCGACGTGCCAGATCAGTCGACCGACCGACCGGCGGACCGATCGACGGAGGTGGCCCGAGAGGCGCGTCCGGTCGCGAAGCAGGATCCGGACGGTCCGGGTCGCTTCGGCCCTCCGTCGGCGCAACCGGTGGCCGAAGCGGTCCTGCCGGGCACCCGTCGCCGCCAGGAGGTCCTGCGGGAGATGGTTCGCGAGGAGTGGCAGCGCAGCGGCAGCAACGTCCCCTGGACCCGGGTCGAGCACCGTGCGGCGTACGAGCGCGCCGAGGAGCGCCTGGCGCTCACCGAACGGCGACGTCGTCACTTCGAGGTGGACAGCCGATTCGACGACGTCCTGGACCACCGCGTCCACGGCTGACCCCTCGCGGGTGTCAGCGCTTGTTCCACAGGGACGGCCAGGCGATGCCGAGCTCGCCGACCAGCTCGCGCAGCAGGGGCAGGGACAGCCCGACGACATTGTGGTGATCGCCCTCGATCCCTCGGACGAAGGCTCCGCCCAGGCCGTCGATGGTGAAGGCGCCCGCGACGTGCAGAGGCTCGCCCGTGGCGACGTAGGCGTCGATCTCCGCATCGGTGATCTGCGCGAAGTGCACGATCGTCGAGGCCGTCTCGACGAGCTCCTCGGCACCGCGACGCACGCAGTGACCGGTGTGCAGGACGCCGGACCGGCCCCGCATGCGCCGCCACCGTCCGGCGGCCTCGACCGGGCCGATCGGTTTGCCGAGCACCTCGCCGTCGAGGGCCAGGACGGAGTCGCACCCGATGACCAGCGCGTCGTCCGAGCCGATGCTCTCCGCGACGGCCCGGCACTTCAGCTGGGCCAGCGCGGCAGCGAGGTTGGCGGCGTTGTGGGTGGCCACGGTGTCCTCGTCGACGCCGGACACCATGACCTCGGGCTCGATGCCTGCAGCCCGCAGCGTGGCCAGCCGAGCGGGGGACTGGGACGCGAGGACGACTCTCATCGCAGATCTCCTTCATCGTGACGGGCCCGGACGGTCTCGAGCCGTGGCTCGGACAGCAGGTGGTCGATCAGCGCGGCGCTGCCGGCCACGCCCGACCACGTGTGGTCGATGTGGGTGGTGACCACCCACGCGTGGTCTGCCGGCCACATCAGGTTCGGGCTGTTGATGTCTCGCGGTGCACCCGATCGGTAGCGCCCGCCCCACTGACCGGCCCGGGCAATCGGGCCACCGAACAAGAAGTGCTCGGCCCCGTTCACGTCGAGGCGTGGGCCGGACATGACCTCGGGTGCGAACGCAGGCGGTTCCGGCGGTGGCGGCTTCTCGGGAGTGAAGATCCGGCCGGGCCAGCGCATCGGACCGCTGAAGGACATCAGGAACTGCACGGCGTCGCCGCCGTGGATGTCGCCGTAGCCGTCCCAGAGCGCGAAGTAGCAGTCCTCGGGCGTCGAGGTGTGCTGGGCGAGCACCGCGCACAGTGCCTGGAACTGCCGGTGGGGTACGTGCCCCTCCGGTCGATCGCCACCGTCGTGGTGCGGGGCGTGCAGGAGTCGCGCATACGCCGCGAAGCCCGACGGTCCGAGGCTGGCGCGCAGCGCCGGGGGTGTCGGGTCGCGCCGGAGCCACCGTGCCGGGGACAGGTCGGACAGCGGTTGCAGGGACATCTCAGCCCCAGGACGAGCGGCGCCACTGGTCGGGGCCGATGCGATGGGGACGGCGCACCATGCGCGCGGGGTGGCCCCACTCGGAGCGGGGCCGTCCCGTGGCACGGGCTGCGGCGTGGGCGGCCGCGGCGTTGCGGGCCGCGACGACCGCCACGAGCGCTGCCAGCTCCTCGGGCGTCAGATCGCCCTTGACGACGCGCAGCACCGGTTCCATCGGTGCCGGGTCGGCGTCGGTCCGTGCGCTCTCGTCGGGCATCAGAGGGGGATGTTCCCGTGCTTCTTGGGCGGAAGCGTCTCGCGCTTGGTCCTGAGCAGGCGCAGCGCCTTGACGACCTCGGCGCGGGTCTGGTGCGGCGCGATGACCTGGTCGATGTAGCCGCGCTCGGCTGCGAGGTACGGATTGCACAAGGTGTCCTCGTACTCGGTCATCAGCTGGGCCCGCAGCGCCTCGGGATCGTCCGAGGCGGCCAGCTCCTTGCGGTACAGGATGCCGACGGCGCCGGATGCGCCGACCACGGCGATCTGCGCCGACGGCCACGCGATGTTGATGTCGGCGCCGAGGTGCTTGGAACCCATGACGTCGTAGGCGCCGCCGTAGGCCTTGCGGGTGATGACGGTGACCAGCGGGACGGTGGCCTCGGCGTAGGCGTAGATCAGCTTGGCGCCGCGACGGATGATGCCGTTCCACTCCTGGTCGGTGCCGGGCAGGAAGCCGGGGACGTCGACGAAGGTGAGCACCGCGATGTTGAACGCGTCGCACGTGCGCACGAAGCGCGCCGCCTTCTCCGAGGCGTCGATGTCCAGGCACCCGGCCAGCTGCATCGGCTGGTTGGCGACCACACCGACGCTGCGCCCCTCGACGCGGCCGTAGCCGATCACCAGGTTGGGCGCGAACAACGGCATGACCTCCAGGAAGTCCCCGTCGTCGACGACGCCCTCGATGACGGTGCGGATGTCGTACGGCTGGTTGGTGGAGTCCGGGATCAGCGTGTCGAGGGCCATGTCGGTCTCGTTGGGCTCGAGATCGGCAGGCCCCAGATCCGCTCCGGTGTCGTACGGCTCGGGCTCTTCCATGTTGTTCTGCGGCAGGAACGAGATGAGCGCCTTGGTGTACTCGATCGCGTCCTGCTCGTCGGCCCCCATGTAGTGCGCGTTGCCACTCTTGGTGTTGTGCGTGCGGGCACCGCCGAGATCCTCCATCGAGACGTCCTCGCCGGTGACCGTCTTGATGATGTCCGGGCCCGTGATGAACATGTTGGACGTCTGGTCGACCATGATGACGAAGTCGGTGACGGCGGGGGAGTACACGTGGCCGCCGGCGTTGGCGCCCATGATCAGGCTGATCTGCGGGATGACTCCCGAGGCGTGGACGTTGCGCTTGAAGATCTCGCCGTAAAGACCGAGCGAGACGACGCCTTCCTGGATGCGTGCGCCGGAGCCCTCGTTGATCCCGATGATCGGGCAGCCGGACTTGATCGCGAGATCCATGACCTTGGTGATCTTCTCGCCGTAGACCTGACCGAGGCTGCCGCCGAAGACGCTGAAGTCCTGGCTGAACACGCAGACCTGGCGACCGTCGATGGTGCCGTAGCCGGTGATGACGCCGTCGCCGAGCGGACGGTTCTTGTCCAGCCCGAAATCGGTGGCACGGTGGCGCGCCAACGCGTCGAGCTCGACGAACGACCCCTCGTCGAGCAGCTGGTCGACCCGTTCGCGGGCGCTCTGGCGACCCCGGGCGCTCTGCTTCTCGTGCGCGCGCGCAGCCATCTCGACCTCAGCGGCGTCGCGGCGCTCGATGAAGTCGGCCAGGCGACCGGCGGTGGTGTGCAGCTCGGGGTTCACTTCGATCTCGGCGTCGCTCACGAGGGTCACTGTAACGAAGCGCCCCATCCGCGGTGTGTGAGGCTGAGACCATGACCGATGCAGCAGCGGGTGGCAGCCGGTACAGCGATCTGGACCGCCCTCCGCTGGACGCCGGCGTGCTCCGCGCAGCCCTGGTGGTGCCGGGCTCGCTCTGGGCCGACGTGCAGCTCACCGAGTCGACCGCCAGCACCAACGCCGATGCGGCCGATGCGGCCCGCCGAGGCGCCGCCGACGGCTCGGTCTTCACGACGCACGCCCAGACCGCCGGGCGCGGGCGGCTCGACCGTTCGTGGGACTCCGCCCCCGGATCGGGCATCGCCGTCTCGGTGGTGCTTCGACCTCCCGCCGCGGTCCCGGCCGCCCGGTGGGTGTGGCTGCCGCTGCTGGTGGGCCTGGCAGTCGACGCCACGGCACACGACCTGGGTGTCGACAGCGCCCTGAAGTGGCCCAACGACGTGCTCGTCGAGGACCGCAAGCTCGCCGGGATCCTGCTCGAGCGGGTCGAGACCGCCGCAGGACCGGCCGCGGTGGTGGGCGTCGGGCTGAACGTGTCGATGGGTCGCAACGAGCTCCCGGTACCCCAGGCCACCTCGTTGGCGCTGGAGGGGGCGACGTCGATCGATCGCACGGTGGTGCTGCGCGCGCTGCTGCGCACCCTCGAGGCGCTGTATCGCGCGTGGGTGGCCGGCGAGGGCGATCCCGCCGCCGGGATCCGCGACGCCTACCTGCGCCGATGCGTCACGGTCGGCTCCGCGGTGCGCGTGCTGATGCCGGACGGCAGCGAATGCGTCGGGACCGCCGAGGCCATCGACGACCACGGCCGGCTCGTGGTCGACGGCCGGCCGCTGAGCGCAGGCGACGTCACTCACGTGCGGCCCCGCACATGACATGATCCGGTCATGAGCCTGCCGCGCAAGCTGATGATCGACGGTGAACGGACCGTCGCGGACACGCGCACCCACGTCAAGGTGCTGATCGTCCCGTTCCTGATCCTGCTCGTGGTCTCGGCGGCCACCGCGTTCCTGATGCAGAAGGCCGGCGACTCAGGCGATGGTTGGCTGCGGTGGGCGGCGCTGCTGGTGGGCCTCGTGCTGGTGCTCGCCGGGTCGGTGCTGCCGTGGCTGCGCTGGCTCACGTGGTCGTACACCCTCACGAACAAGCGCATCGTGGAGCAGAGGGGCATCCTGACCCGCACCGGCCGCGTCATCCCGTTGAGCCGGGTCAACGACGTGGCGTTCGAGAAGAATCTCAACGACCGCATCCTCGGCTGCGGCACACTGGTCATCCACGACGCCAGCGAGCAGGCGGGCCTCCGGCTCCACGACGTCCCGAAGATCGAGGCTTTCCACCGGACGGTGAGCAACCTGGTCTTCGGCGAGCACGAGACTGCGGCGGGAAGAGATGAATCGGTCTGAGCAGCACGATCAGCTCCTTGCCCTGATCCTCGGTGCCGACCTCGGGCTCACGGCCCAGGAGGCGACGGCCCGAGGTGGTCTGTCGCTGGAGGACGGCCAACGGCTGTGGCGTGCGCTCGGATTCCCCGACGCAGGTGA
>JBBSRN010000157.1:0-5755 GCA_038242985.1 Propionibacteriales bacterium
AGGTCACCACGCCCTGCGACGCCCCGAAATGAAAGACCCCCGACCTGCTGGCGCAGATCGAGGGTCTCTCTCCATGGGTAGCCCCGACGGGATTCGAACCCGCGCTACCGCCTTGAGAGGGCGGCGTGCTAGGCCGCTACACAACGGGGCCATGGAGTGGTCTTGCGACCGATGGAACCCTACCAAGATGGCCGGGCCTCACATCGCTGGGGTACCAGGACTCGAACCTAGAACGACGGTACCAGAAACCGCTGTGTTGCCAATTACACCATACCCCAATGGTTGCGGGACGAGCCCGAACCGAGGTCTCACACTACCCGACCCTCGCCGTCGTTCCCAAACCGGTCCGGGCTGGCCGCGTCAAGCCAGGACCGCATCCAGGCGCGCCATGGTGCGGGAGTGGCCCAACAGCTCCAGCGACTCGAACAGCGGCGGGGAGATGCGGCTGCCGGTGACGGCCACGCGCACCGGTCCGAACGCCAGTCGTGGCTTGAGGCCGAGTCCGTCGACCAGCGAGGAACGCAGTGCGCCCTCGATGCTGGCGGTGGACCACTCGGTCTCGTGCGCCGTCTCCAGCGCGGCTCGTGCGGCGCGCACGACGTCCAGGCCGGCGTCGTTCAGATTCTTGGCGCGATCCGCCTCGTCGATCGTGAAGTCGTCATCGGCCACGAACAGGAAGCGCAGCATGTCGACGGCCTCGGTCAGCAGATTCATGCGCTCGTGCACCAGCGGCGTCGCGGCGGCGAGTGCGGCCATCTGATCGGACGTCGGTTCGTCGTCGATCAGTCCGGCAGCCTGAAAGAACGGGACCAGCCGATCCTGGAGGTCCTCCACCGGCAGCAGACGGATGTGGTCGGCATTGATGGCCTCGCACTTCTTGAGATCGAAGCGAGCCGGATTCGGATTGACGCGGCCGATCTGGAAGACCTCGACCATCTCGGCCAGGGTGAACACGTCGCGGTCGTCGGCGATCGACCAGCCGAGCAGCGCCATGTAGTTCAACAGCCCTTCGGGCAGGAATCCCTTGGGCTTGTAGTCGAGCAGATTCGATTCGGGATCCCGCTTGGACAGCTTGGCGTTGCCGGCGCCCATCACGAACGGCAGGTGGCCGAACTCGGGGGTGAATCCACCGCCCACGCCGATCTCGGCGAATGCCTCGTACAGCGCGATCTGCCGGGGCGTCGAGCTGAGCAGGTCCTCACCGCGCAGCACGTGCGTGATGCCCATCATCGCGTCGTCGGTGGGGTTGGTCAGGGTGTACAACGGCTGGCCGTTGGCTCGCACGAGGACGAAGTCCTGCACGTTCTCGGCGCCGAAGGTGATGTCGCCGCGCACCAGATCGGTGAAGGTCCAGTCCTTCGCCGGCATCTTGAACCGGATGACCGGTTCACGACCCTCGGCCTCGAAGATCGCCCGCTGCTCGGGCGTCAGATCGCGGTGGAGCCCGTCGTACCCGCTGGGCCGGCCCTCGGCGCGGGCGGCGTTGCGCCGCTCCTCCAGCTCCTCAGCGGTGTCGTAGGCCCGGTAGGCGAAGCCCGCATCGACCAGACGCCGAGCGACATCGGCGTAGATGTCCATGCGTTCGCTCTGTCGGTACGGGCCGTTCGGGCCGCCGACCTCGACGCCCTCGTCCCAGTCCAGGCCCAACCAGCGCATCACGTCGATCATCAGCTGGTAGGAGTCCTCGGAGTCGCGCGAGGCGTCGGTGTCCTCCACCCGGAAGACGAACGTACCGCCGTGATGTCGGGCGAACGCCCAGCTGAACAAGGCGGTACGGGCCATGCCGACGTGCGGGTTGCCGGTCGGCGACGGGCAGAATCGGGCCACCACGGGCCGGACGGGATCACTCATTCAAGCTCACCACCTGGTTGCTCAGGGTGCCGAGACCGTCGATCGTCACGCTCACGGTGTCACCGACCTGCATGGGACCGACACCGGCGGGCGTACCGGTGAGGATGACGTCGCCGGGCAGCAGCGTCATGATCGAGGTGATGTAGGCGACCAGCTCGGGGACGCCGAAGACCATGTCGCTGGTGCGCCCGTCCTGCTTCAGCACGTCGCCCAGCTCGGTGCGGATGCCGGCGTCGGCTGGATCGAACGACGTCTCGATCCACGGGCCGAGCGGACAGAAGGTGTCAAAGCCCTTGGCCCGCGTGAACTGCACGTCCTTGGCCTGCAGGTCACGAGCCGTGACGTCGTTGCCCACGGTGTAGCCGAAGATCACCTTCGGCGCGTCCTCGACCGACACGTCCTTGCAGATCCGGCCGATCACGACCGCCAGCTCGCCCTCGAAGTGCACGTCCTCGCTCTGCGGCGGGTAGAAGATCGGTTCGCCCGGACCGATGACCGACGTGTTCGGCTTGAGGAACAGCAAGGGCTCGGTGGGCACGTCCCCGCCCATCTCCGCGGCGTGCTTGGCGTAGTTCTTGCCGACGCAGACCACCTTGCTCCGCGGGATGACCGGCGCCAGCAGCCGGACGTCGGCCAACGGCGTCTTCTGACCCGTCAGCTCGATGCCGGCGTACAGGGGGTCGCCCCTGAGGTGGGCGATCGTCTCGACCCCGTTGTCGCTTCCGATGACTCCGAACTGGGGGTCGTCCTCACCCGCAAATCTCGCGATACGCACGTGACTCACCCTATCTGTCGCGCCGTAAGGTGAATGCGTGAGCCTGCCGCCAGAGAAGGTTGCGACGATCGTGCGCAGCGGCACCGGATACCTGCTGAAGCTCGGGGGGACCGAGCAGTCGTTCGTCGATCTGGACGATCCTCATCACCTGTCCTTCGACTACCTGTACCGGATGGCCACCGTCATCGAGCTGCTGCGACCACCGGGCGAACGGATGCGATTCGTGCACATCGGTGGCGCCGCGATGAGCCTGCCCCGCTTCGTCGCGGCGAGCCGCCCGACGTCACCGCAGATCGTGCTGGAGCCCGCCGAGCACATCACCGCACTCGTGCGTGAGCAGCTGCCGTTGCCCCGCCGCAGCGGCATCAAGGTGCGCCCCGTCGACGGCCGGGCCGGTCTCGCAGCCATGCGCGACGACCACGCCGACGTCATCGTGCTCGACGCCTTCGACGGCGCACGGGTGCCTGGCGACGTCGTGACCACCGAGTTCTTCGGCGAGGCGGGCCGGGTCCTCGCGGACGACGGCGTCCTGCTGGTCAATCTCGGCGACCGGGCGCCCTTCGACTGGAGCCGTCGGGCGCTGGCAGGACTGCGCGACATCCTGCCCGTGGTGATGCTCGGCGGAGAGTCAGCCACCCTCAAGGGCCGCCGGCACGGCAACCTGCTCGCGGTGGCCACCCGCGGCACCCTTCCGGTGGCGGAGTTCACCCGCGCCGTTGCCGGATCGCCCTTTCCCTACACGGTGGTGGCGCCGGCCGACGTGTCGAAACGATTCGCCGGTGGCACCCCGTTCACCGATGGCGACACCGAGCACTCACCGGCGCCCGACCGAGGCCTGTCAGCGCACTTCGACTGAGGTGTCCGCGGCCGGACCGTGCGCCACGAAGTCCTTCTGACGAATCAGCGCCAGGGTGAGCAGGCCGGAGATGAACGCGATGGCAGCGCCGATCAGGACGATGTGGTTGAGGGCGTCGACCACTCCTGCCGTGCCCACCCGGGTGACCAGGTCGAACGCCTGCTGTCCGGCGCCGGGCCCCCCGTTGGCGGCCGCTGCCTGCTGCGCACCGGCCGCCGCAGCATTGACCTGTCCGCCGGCCAGTGCCGCGGTCAGCCCGTCGACGGCCTGGTCGGGGACCTTGCCGGCCAGAGAGGGACGAACTGCGTCCGCGATCTGCCGGCTGAAGATCGAGCCGAGGGCTGCGATGCCCGTGGCGATGCCGACCTGCCGGAAGGTGGAGTTCACCCCGCTGGCCATCCCGGAGCGGGCCGGCTCGACGACCCCCACGGCAGTCGAGGCCAGCGGCGGATTGATCATGCCGATCCCGACGCCGGCCACCGTCAGGCCGGGAATGAGGTGCGTCCACGACGAATCGACCTGAATGCCGCTGATGAGCAGCAGGCCGACACCAAGGATCAGGAAGCCCGGCCCGATCAGCCACTTCGCCGGCACCTTCTCGGTCAGGCGTCCAGCTGTGGCGGCTGCGAAGAAGGAGGCACCGGACAAGAAGAGCAGGCGCACCCCCGTCTGGACGGCTGAGTAGTCGAGCACGTTCTGCACGTAGATCACGAGGAACGCGAGCAGCGAGAAGATCGAGGCGGAGACACCGAACGCCGCGACCAGTCCCCCGGTGAACGTCGGCTTGCGGAGGAGGCCCAGATCGAACATCGGCTTGGCCTGCATCAGCTGGCTCAGCAGGAAGAGGACCATCAGCGCAGCAGCCGCCACCAGGGACGTGACGACGACCGGGTCGCCCCAGGTCTTCTGACCGGCCTCGATGAGGCCGAAGACCAGGGCTCCGAGAGCTCCGCTGAAGGTGAGGAAACCGATCCAGTCCGGACGCCCGGCCTGCGGATCGTGCGATTCGGCGACCTTGGTCCCGGTCACGACCAGCGCGAGAAGGCAGATCGGGATGTTGACGAAGAAGATCCAGCGCCACGACAATCCGCTGGTCAGGGCGCCGCCCAGCACCGGGCCGATGGCCACGGCCACCCCGGTGGTGGCGCCGAAGACCCCGAACGCGACGCCGCGGTCACGCCCGGTGTAAGCGGTCGCCAGCAGGGCCAGGGCGGTTGCGAACATCGCCGCACCGCCGACTCCCTGCAGTGCGCGGGAGATGCTCAGCAGGAGCACGGTCTGGGCCGAACCACAGGCGATCGAACCGGCAGTGAAGATCACGACGCCGATCATGAACACCCGCCGCCGTCCGTACAGGTCCGCGAGGGAACCGGCGGTCAGCAGCAGCGCCGCCAGGCTCAGGGCGTAGGCATCGATCACCCACTGCAGATCGGCGAGGGAGGCACCGAGCTCGGTCTGGATGTCCGGGAGCGCCACGTTCACGATCGTGATGTCGAGCAGCAGCATGAACACGCCGGTGCACACCGCGACGAGCGTCCACCACTTCGGATCCCGCGCGAAGGTGGAGGCGGGAGACTGCGGCGTCGGGCCGGCCTCGGTGGAGTGGGTCATGGGTGTCCTCGACGTCGTGGGGAATCGTCAACTACTTAACGATTTCCTCATGTACGGTACTCGGCAGGAGTCGTACGTCAAATCGTCCAGGAGCCGCCGGAGGAGAAGCTGTGGGTGAATCAGTCGGCAGCCGCGAGCTGCTCCCCGCGCTCGGGGTGCTTCCCGGGCATCTGTTCTGGCGCGCAACCGCGCGGGTGACGGGAGCTTCCGGCGAGGTGCTGCCACCCGGGGTCGACATCCACTCCTGGGCCGCCCTGCTCGCGCTGGACGGCGGCGCGACCCGGTCGCAACAGGCCATCGCCGAGATGATCAGTGTCAGTGGCACCACCGTGAGCCGCGTCGCCGGCGATCTGGTCGAGCAGGGGCTGGTGGAGCGCGTCCGCAACGCCGACGACCGCCGTTCCTACGCCCTGACCCGCACCGCCGAGGGTGCCGATGCGGCACGTCACTGGCACCGGCACGCCGAGGAGATCGAGCAGGCCGTCACACCGGACTTCACCCCCACCGAGCGGCAGCACCTGCGCCAGCTGCTGGTCCTGCTCGCCCGGCCACGACTGCAGGCCACGACACCCGAACCGCTGCTCGAGAACATCCCGTTCCTGATCACTCGCATCCACGGCATCATGCACGCGATCCTCCTCGAGCTGCTGCAGCCGGTGGGC
>JBBSRN010000158.1:0-5740 GCA_038242985.1 Propionibacteriales bacterium
AAGGAGATTGCCCGGACCCGCGGACTGCTGGTGATGGGACCGGACTGCGGCACTGCGGTGGTCGGGGGAGTCGGCCTCGGGTTCGCGAACTCGGTTCGCCCCGGCACGATCGGACTGGTCGCGGCGTCGGGCACGGGATGCCAGCAGCTGATGTGCCTGCTGGACCACGCCGGGGTCGGCGTGAGCGCAGCGCTCGGCGTCGGCGGGCGTGACCTGAGTGCCGAGGTGGGAGCCAGCGCGTCCAAGCAGGCCCTGACCCGGCTCGACGCCGATCCGGAGA
This sequence comes from Propionibacteriales bacterium, assembly GCA_038242985.1. Lineage (GTDB taxonomy): Bacteria > Actinomycetota > Actinomycetes > Propionibacteriales > Nocardioidaceae > Aeromicrobium. The sequence goes on from JBBSRN010000158.1 coordinate 281, forward strand.
CCGAGCTGATCGTCGTGGTGTCCAAGCCTCCTGCCGAGGCGGTCGCGACCGATCTGCGGGCATTCGCCGACGAGCTGTCGACGCCGGTGGAGTTCGCGCTGCTCGGCGGTGGACGACCGGACCTGACCGCGGTGGCCGAGACCGTGCTTTCCGCCCTCGATCGCCCGGTTCCGACCTGGCCGACCTGGGGTGCACCCGTCGAAGCCGCAGGCGAAGGCTTCCTCCGCGGACTGTTCGTCGGCGGCACGCTGTGCGATGAATCGATGCTCATCGCGACCGAATCGCTCGGCCCGATCCGCAGCAACATCCCGTTCGAGCCGTCCAACGCACTGGACGCGTCCCTGTCCGCCGAGGCGCACCTGATGATCGACTTCGGTGACGACACGTTGACGGCGGGCCGCGCGCACCCGATGATCGACCCGAGCATCCGCCTGGAGCACCTGGGCCGGTTCGCCGCCGATCCGCAGACGTCGGTGATCCTGATGGACGTCGTTCTCGGGCACGGTTCGGAGGACGATCCGTCCGCCGCGCTGGCGCCCGCGGTACGACAGGCACTGCAGCAGGCCCACGAAGCGGGTCGCGATCTTGCCGTCGTGATCGCCTGCGTCGGTACTGAATCAGATCCCCAGCACCTGCAATCGCAGGCGTCCGCGTTGGCGGACTCCGGTGCCGAGGTCTTTCTTTCCAATGCCCAGGCAGCACGTCGGGCAGTCAGCCTGATCGGAGACGCACGATGACCACACACCAGCCGAGCGACACACCCAGCGGCGTTGCGACCAGCGGGGCATCGCTGTTCGCCGACACGATCGAGGCGCAAGCCGTCCCCGTGACCAGGGTCGACTGGCGTCCGCCCATGGACGGGACGTCCGACGATCTGGCCACGGTCGCCCTGGACCCGCTGCGCGCCGAGGCCAACGAACGCGCCATCGCCGCCGTGCTCAAGGTCCAGGCCCTGCTCGTGGACGTGGCCCCCGCCAGCGAGGTTCTGGGTCTGCAGCAGGGCCAGTTCCTGCATGCCGGGCCGCCGCTTGCGTGGGAGCGTGCCTCCGGTCCCATGCGGGGTGCGCTGCTGGGCGCGGCCGCACTCGAAGGGCTGGTCGACGACCCGGACGACGCGGAGGCGATGTTCGCCTCCGGCAACGGCGTGAGCCTGTCCCCGTGCCACCACCACTCGACCGTCGGCCCGATGGCCGGAGTCGTGTCGCCGTCGATGTGGATGTACGTGCTGGAAGATCCCGAGGACGGCCGGCGCTCCTACTGCTCGCTCAACGAGGGCCTCGGCAAGGTGCTTCGCTACGGCGCCTACTCACCGGAGGTGCTGGATCGGCTGCGGTGGATGTCCGAGGTGCTCGGGCCGCTGCTGGCGCAGGCCGTGCGGGGCATCGAGCCGATCAACGCGACCGCCATCTTGACCCAGATGCTGCAGATGGGCGACGAGGGCCACAACCGCAACCGCGCCGGCACGCTGATGCTGCTCAAGGACCTCGCCCCGGCGATGGTCGAGAGCGGTGCACCGTCGGCCGATGTCGCTTCAGCGCTGAAGTTCATCGGCGGCAACGACCACTTCTTCCTCAACGTGGGCATGCCGGCGTGCAAGCTCGCCATGGATGCGGCCCGGGGGATCGAAGGATCGACGATGGTCGTGGCCATGGCACGCAACGGCACCGACTTCGGCATCCAGACCGCCGGAACGCAGGACGCCTGGTTCACCGGCCCCGCCCAGGTGCCCGACGGGCTCTATCTCGGCAACTACGGCCCCGAGGACGCCAACCCCGACATCGGCGACTCGGCCATCACCGAGACGGCCGGGATCGGCGGCTTCTCGATGGCCACCGCACCGGCGATCGTGCGATTCGTCGGTGGATCGGTCCAGGACGCGTTCGCCACGTCTCGGCGCATGGGCGAGATCACTCTCGCCAAGAACCCCAGGTGGCCGATTCCCGTCCTGGACTTCGACGGCGCACCGACGGGGATCGATGTCTCCCAGGTCTGCCGCACCGGGATCCTTCCGCAGATCAACACCGGCATGGCCGGCAAGGTGGCCGGAACCGGTCAGGTCGGTGCCGGCCTCGTGACACCGCCGGCAGAGATCTTCCCGGCAGCGCTGGCTGCACTGGCCGAGGCGCGTCGGGAGCGGGCCGGCAAGGACGCCGCCCCCGCGAGCTAGCCGGATCCGCCGCCGGCCCCGCCACAGAGGACGGGGCCGGCGGGGCCCGGTGGGGCTCAGGCCGACTCGACGTCCGTCTTGAGCCGAGCGAGCGTCGTGGCGATGTTGCGACGCTGGAAGTCCGAGAACAAGTGCCCGCCGGTGACGATCTTGTCGAAGGCGGCGGCCGCGAGGTCGGGCCAACCGGTGCGGCGATCAGTCCAGGTCTCGGTCACGCGGGTGCCGCCGGCGACGGCCTCGAAGTCGTACGACCACGAGGCGATCGCTCCCTTCAGCATCGGTCGTCTGAGGCCGATCTCGCGCACGTCGAACGCGAATCGCACACCGGGATCTGCAGCGGTGACGCGGCATCGGGTCACCCAGGTCGCCCGCCCGCGCCGATTGGTGCCGACGAAGCTGGTGCCCGTCGTGGCTGGCTGACCCGGGGTCGGCACCTCGGCGCCGCGGTTCTCCGGGCTCCACCGACCCATCTGCGACGGATCGGCGACCTGGTCGTAGATCACCTGTGCCTCGGCGGCGATCACGATGCTGTCCTGCACCTGCATGTCACGACTCATGATCGAAGGCTGTCCGACGCGTTCTCAGCAGACACGCTGCTGAGGCGCCGCCTCGGCGGTCCGGGCGGCGTCCTTCTCCACGATGCCGCCGAGGACGTCGTCGATGCGGGTCATGAGCTCGGGCTCGAGGGTGACTCCGGCGGCCTTCACGTTCTCGGCGACCTGCTCGGGACGGGAGGCACCGACGAGGGCCGCAGCGACGTTCGGGTTCTGCAGGACCCAGGCGACAGCAAGCTGGGCCATGCTCAGCCCAGCCTCGTCCGCGACCGGCTTGAGAGCCTGGACGCGGGTCAGGACGTCATCGTTCATGAATCGCTTGATGTTGTCTGCCCCGCCCTTCTCGTCCGCGGCCCGCGAGCCCTGCGGCGGCTGCTGTCCGGGCGCGTACTTGCCGGTGAGCACGCCCTGCGCGATGGGGCTCCAGACGATCTGGCTGACGCCGAGCTCCTCGCACGTCGGGACGACCTCGTCCTCGATGACGCGCCAGAGCATGGAGTACTGCGGCTGGCTGGAGATCAGCTGGAAACCGAGCTGCTTGGCGAGGGCGACGCCGTCGCGGATCTGGTCGGCGGTCCACTCGCTGACACCGATGTAGAGCGCCTTGCCCTGCCGGACCACGTCGGCGAAGGCCTGCATGGTCTCCTCCAGCGGTGTCTCGGTGTCGTAGCGGTGGGCCTGGTAGAGGTCGACGTAGTCGGTCTGCAGCCGCTCCAGCGAGCCGTTGATCGACTCCATGATGTGCTTGCGGGACAGCCCGGTGTCGTTCTTGCCCCCGGGTCCGGTCGGCCAGTACACCTTGGTGAAGATCTCCAGGCTCTCGCGCCGTTCACCCTTGAGCGCGTCGCCGAGCACCGTCTCCGCCTTGGTGTTCGCGTACACGTCGGCGGTGTCGAACGTGCTGATGCCGGCGTCGAGCGCCGCCCGCACGCACGTCGTCGCGACGTCGTTCTCCACCTGGGACCCGTGGGTCAACCAGTTGCCGTAGGTGATCTCTGAGATCTTGAGACCGCTGTTGCCGAGGTATCGAAACTCCATGCCTGCACCGTATGCCGCCCCGCCGACACCGTCGCCCCGGCCCCCGCTCCCGCCCGGTAGGTTGGCCTGATTCTGGGGAGGTAGCTCAGCTGGTCAGAGCAGGGGACTCATAATCCCTGGGTCGCGGGTTCGAGCCCCGCCCTCCCCACCGAATCGCTGCGGGGTTCCCCTGACCCACTCGTGACCGGGGTCGTGCTCGCGGACGGCGGTCACATCGTGTTGACGATCAGTCCGATGTGGGTGAAGTAGTTCATGGCCCCGAACAGCAGGAACGTCAGTCCGGCCACACCCCAGGCTGCGCCGACCACGAGTGCGACCGCGCCTCGGGGCCGGCGCAGGGCCAGCGGCAGGAGCACGGATCCGAGGCCGGTCAGGATGTACAGACCGCTGATGAAGGTGATCTCCAGCCAGGGCCACTGGGAGAACTGGCCCGAGATGGGTTCCTGGGGCGGCGCCACGAAGAGCTTGAAGCGGATGCCGGCCGCGGCGATGCCGAAGCAACCCAGTCCGATCCCCACACCCAGCAGGGAGGTGGGTCCCATGAGCCGGGCGATCTCGGCATGCCGGACCGGACTGGGGACGCTGATCACGGCGCTCTTCCACACCAGCACCACCGCGGCGGCCAGCAGGATCACGCCGAACACCAGAGCTGGCTCGCCGAAGACGATGTTGTCGAAGGGGAAGCCGATCGGTGCCAACGGCCAGGTCAGGGTCATGTGCAGTCCGGTGACGGTCAGCAGGATTCCGAGGATCGCGAACGCGACCGCGTACCCTTCGACGCCGACCGCGTCGTCTCGGCGGAGGCGACGACCGAGATCGACCACGAGCAGCAGGCCCACGCCGGCCGCCACCGCCATGACCGTGTTGTAGGTGGGGCCGGTGGCCCAGTCGATCTTGAGGTCGTCCTGACCCAGCAAGGTAAGCATCGATCGAGCCTAACGGGGGTGATCGACCAGCGCTGATGGCGATGGTGATGTGTCGGGCCACCCAGCGGCCGTGCACCCCGCGTCGCGCCGTGGGACAGAATCAAGCCATGCGAGACGCCGTGATCTACGACCTCGACGGCACCTTGTGCGACACGTCGACGATCCAGCACCTGATCGAGGGGGAGGAGCGCGACTTCGCGGCCTTCCACGCGGCGTCGGCGGACTGTCCACCCCGAGCCGGCGTGCTCGCCGCGGCACGCGCCGACGAGGCCGCCGGGCTGGCCGTGCTGGTGGTGTCGTCACGGGAGTTCATCTGGCGTGATCTGTCGTTGACCTGGCTGGCGCGCCACGACGTGCCCTGCGACGGCCTGTACCTGCGCGTCGTGGGTGATCGCCGCAAGGACGTCGTGGTCAAGGCCGAGATCTGGGATCACCTCGTCGAGGACGGCTTCCACGCGATCGGAGCGTGGGACGACCGCCAGCGGGTGCTCGACGTGTGGTCTGAGCGTGGCGTGCCCGATCTACACCTCGTGTCACCAGTTGACGCCTGATTGACAGCACCTCTGATCGGGCAGCACCTTGAATAACACTGGTGTTGTCCATTTGTCCCCCATGGGCCACAATGGTCACAGGTACCACCTTGACGCTGGGGAAGGCGACACAGGGAGGCACCATGAACAGCACATCGTCACACCCCTCCACGCGGGGTGTGCTCTTCGTGCACTCAGCACCGTCTGCACTGCTCCCGCACATCGAGTGGGCGGCTGCCGGTGTG
>JBBSRN010000159.1:0-5712 GCA_038242985.1 Propionibacteriales bacterium
CAGCGCGTACTCGTCGTAGAAGGTGGACAGCGTCATGTATCGCCCGCCGTCCTCGTAGTGCTCGTTCTCCTGCTCCCGGCTGGCGGCGTAATAGACCTGTTCGGGTGCGGCGTAATAGAGCGCGCCCAGGCACATCGGGCACGGGTACGCCGTCACGTAGACGTCGCAGCCGGTCAGGTCGCTACGACCGGCCGCGGCCAGCTCGCGGATCGCGGTGATCTCGGCGTGGGCGGTGACGTCGCCGGTCTGCGCGACCTGGTTGGTGGCCTCGTGCAGCACCTCGCCACTGTCGCGGTCGACCACGATGCACGCGAAGGGTTTCCCGCCGTCGTCGACGTTGGTCACGGCCATGTCCACGACTCGCTGGGTCAGGGCGGCTGGAGCGGTTTCGTCAGGCACAAGATGTCCAATCCTCGGTGGATCACGACGTTAGACGATGTCCTGGGGACCTGCCACCTGCTGCTCGTCCGGGTCCGGCCGGCGCGCGCGGGCGTTCTTGATCGACTGCGCGAGGGTCGCGTGCGAACCGGCGACGGTGTCGGCGATGTCGTTGTAGGTGAGCCCGGACTCGAAGGCGTCGAGCAGCGCATCCTCGTAGACCTCGGTGGCCCACGCGACGGCCTCGTCGCGACGCCGTCTGGAGCTGGCGAGGCGTTCGACGACCTCCGGGCCGAAACCGGGGCGCTTGCGTTGGGCCATCTGCTGACCCTACGTGGCAGGATGGGGCGACCGATCCCAGCAGGAGGACGCATGACCGACTCAGCCAACAGCGGCTCATCGAAGCCGGAGTCTTCCCAGGAAGCGCTCAAGGCCAAGATGCGTGAGGCGCTGGACAAGAAGAACGAGAAGCACCATCCCAGCCCCGAGAGTGCCGAGCACGACGGCAGCGAGAAGTCGCACGGCGCCGACAAGCCCATCGCCCAGCCGGAGTTCCGCCGCAAGAGCATCTGAGGAGGCCGCGGCCAGCGTGCGGCGGAGTTGCGGCCAGGAGACACAGCCGGAGTTCCGCCGCAAGAGCATCTGAGGTCCACCTGTAATCTCAGGCAGGTGGCCATCGACTTCGCAGAGCAGATCAAGGCGCTCAGCGCCACCCTGACCTCGATCGAGAAGGTCCTCGACCTCGATACGATGCGGGCGGAGATCGCCGACCTGCAAGATCAGGTGGGTGCACCGGACCTCTGGGACGACCAGGCGAACGCCCAGCGTGTCACCGGGCGGCTGTCCGCCGTGCAGTCCGAGGTCGAGCGGGTCACCGGCCTGCGCCAGCGCATCGATGACCTCGAGGTGCTGGTCGAGCTGAGCCAGGAGGAGGCCGACGCCGACTCCCTCGCCGAGGCCGAGACCGAGCTGCGTCGCCTGCAGACCCTGGTCGAGTCGCTCGAGGTCCGCACGCTGCTGTCGGGGGAGTACGACGAGCGCGAGGCGTTGGTGTCGATCCGTTCCGGCGCCGGGGGCGTGGACGCCGCCGACTTCGCCGAGATGCTGCAGCGCATGTACGTGCGCTGGGCCGAACGCCACGGGTACCCGACCGAGGTCTACGACGTCTCTTACGCCGAGGAGGCCGGCATCAAGTCCACCACCTTCGCGGTCAAGGCGCCGTACGCCTACGGCACGTTGTCGGTCGAGGCCGGCACCCACCGGCTCGTGCGCATCTCGCCCTTCGACAACCAGGGCCGCCGGCAGACGTCGTTCGCCGCCGTCGAAGTGGTCCCGGTGCTGGAGGCGACCGACGAGATCGATCTGCCCGAGGACGAGGTGCGCGTCGACGTGTATCGCTCGTCGGGCCCCGGTGGCCAGAGCGTCAACACCACCGATTCCGCGGTGCGCCTGACCCACATCCCCACCGGCACGGTCGTCAGCTGCCAGAACGAGAAGAGCCAGCTGCAGAACAAGGCCAGTGCCATGGTCATCCTCAAGGCCAAGCTGCTCGCGCTGAAGAAGGCCGAGGAGCGCGCCCACCTCGACGAGCTGCGCGGCGACGTCGCGGCGTCGTGGGGCGACCAGATGCGCAACTACGTGCTGAATCCATACCAGATGGTCAAGGATCTGCGCACCGAGCACGAGACCGGCAACACCCAGGCCGTGCTCGACGGCGAGATCGACGACTTCATCGAGACCGGCATCCGTTGGCGCCGCGGCCACGACGGCTGAGCCCCACGGTCGGGCAGCGCATTCCCGACAGGCAGACACGGCAGTCCGGGCAAGAAGTCCGGGCGCCTGAGAAGCTGCTCAGTGGGGCGCGGCGCTGCGGGTTCGCGGGGTCGTCTGCCTACACTCGATCGAGTGATTCGATTCGACAAGGTCACCAAGACCTATCCCGGCCAGAAGCGGGCCGCTCTCGACGCCGTTGATCTGGAGATCGAAAAGGGCGAGTTCGTCTTCCTCGTCGGCGCCTCCGGTTCTGGCAAGTCGACCTTTCTGCGCCTGATCCTGCGCGAGGCGACGCCGACCAGCGGTCGGGTGTACGTCGCCGGCAAGGAGATCAACAAGCTCTCGAGCTGGAAGGTGCCGAAGCTGCGCCGCCAGATCGGCACCGTCTTCCAGGACTTTCGCCTGCTGCCGAACAAGACCGTCACCCAGAACGTGGCGTTCGCACTGCAGGTCATCGGCAAGCCACGGTCCGAGATCGACAAGGTCGTCCCCGAGACCCTGGAGATGGTCGGGCTCGAGGGCAAGGGGCATCGCATGCCCGACGAGCTGTCCGGCGGCGAGCAGCAGCGTGTCGCGATCGCTCGCGCGTTCGTCAACCGGCCCATGATCCTGATCGCCGACGAGCCCACCGGCAACCTCGACCCCGCCACCAGCGTCGGTCTGATGAAGCTGCTCGACCGCATCAACCGCACCGACACCACCGTGGTGATGGCCACGCACGACGCCCCGATGGTCGACCAGATGCGCAAGCGGGTCATCGAGCTCGACGGCGGTCGCATCATGCGCGACGAGGCCCGCGGCATCTACGGCTACCAGAACTAGGAGACACCTGTGCTCACCTCCCTTCGCGAGCTGACCAGGAGCATGGCGCGCAACAAGTCGATGTCGATCTCGCTGGTCGTCACGATGAGCGTGTCCTTGCTGCTGGCTTCCCTCGGACTGCTCATGCAGCTGCAGGCCGACCGCACCGAGAGCTACTACGGCGACCGGTTGCAGCTGCAGGTCAACCTCTGCACCAAGAACTCACCCGCCGCCACGTGCGTCGGTGGCGCCGCCAACGACGACCAGAAGTCGGCCGTCCGGAGCGCGCTGGACACCAACTCCGAGGTCAAGTCCTTCGAGGTCCGCACCCCGGCCGACAGCTTCGATCGGGCCCGGGAGACGCTCGGCCAGTCCGCGACCGGCCGTAAGCAGCTCGCCACGCTCGGACCGGACTCCTTCCCCGAGTCGTACCTGGTCACGCTGAACGATCCGCAGGAGTTCGACGGGGTGACCAGCCAGCTGTCCGGACTCGACGGCGTCAACAACGTCACCTCCCTGCGCCAGCTGTTGGCCCCCCTGTTCGAGTTCTTGTCCAAGATGCAGTTCGCCGCACTCGGCGCCGCCATGCTGCTGGTCATCGCCGCGATCCTGCAGGTGTCCAACACCATCCGCATGACGGCCTACGCCAGACGCCGCGAGATCGGCATCATGCGCCTGGTGGGAGCGTCCAGCTGGCACATCCAGCTGCCGTTCCTGCTGGAGTCCTTGTTGGCGGCACTGCTGTCGGCGGGCCTCGCCGCACTCGGGCTCAGCGCCTTCATGTACTTCGTGGTCTATCGATACCTGCGCACGTCGTTGGGTGAGATCACCACGTGGGTGCGCTGGAACGAGGCCATCGTCGTCATGGGCATCACCACCGTGCTCGCCCTGCTGCTGGCACTGGTTCCGACGCTCGTGATGACGCGCAAATATCTGGACGTGTGACACATGTGACGTATGGTGTTGGAGCAGGCAATCCTCGTCCCGGCATCGGGGCACCCTTCCCTGAGGCTGGTTCATGCGTCACATCACGTTCAAGGCACTGCTGGCCGTACTGATCTCGGCCCTCCTCACGGCGGCACTGACCGCTCCCTCGATGGCCGACTCCAAGAACGACCTGGAGAGGCAGAAGAAGGGCGTCGGCGGCAAGATCGGTTCGGCCAAGGGCGACATCAGCGAGTCGACCAAGGAGCTGAAGTCAGCGCGCGTCGCGCTGGAGAAGGCTCAGGTCTCCTTGACCGGTGCCCAGGCCGAGCTCGGCCGGACCCGTGGCCAGCTGGCCACGGCCAGGGCGGAGGACCGCAGCCTGCAGCTGAAGCTGGCCGAGTCCGAGGCGGCGCTCGACGTGGCGGTCGCCAAGCTCAAGAGGGGCGAGGCGGAGCTGGTCGCCTCCGAGCGGTCGGTCGAGGACTTCACGGTCGAGAGCGTGCAGCAGGGTGATCGGGGACTGCGGGCCTTCAGCGGGCTGCTGAGCGGTGACAATCCGAGCGACTTCACCGAGCAGATGTCGATCAACGACTCCGTCGGCGACGCGCAGCTGGCCAAGATGCAGGAGCTCGACGCCACCCGCGTCGTGCTGAAGCTCAAGCGCGATGAGGTCCGCACGCTGCGCAACAAGGTCAAGGTGCAGCGCGAGCAGGCTGCGGCAAACCTGAGGGTGCAGGTGTCGCTCGAGGCGGTGGCCGCCGAGCAGGCCCAGGCCGTGTCAGCCCTGGTGCGGACCAAGAACAGCGCCAAGAAGTCCGCCGACAAGGCGTTGCAGGGCGATCTCGCGGTGCTGGCGGAGCTGGAGGCTGATCGCAGCCGGGTCAACACCCAGCTCGCCGCGCTTGCCGCGAAGGAGCTTGCCGAGCAGGCCGCGAGGGATCGCAAGAACGCCCGCAGCAACAGCGGTGGCGGCGGCGGAGGCGGCGGTAGCAAGAGTTCCGGCGGTAGCAAGAGCTCCGGCGGCGGCAGCAGCAGCGGCGGGTCGTCCGGAGGTGACGGCGGAGGTGCGCTGTCCTACCCGATCAGCGCGCCCATCACGTCGCCCTACGGTTACCGCGTGCATCCCGTGACCGGCGTGTACAAGCTGCACGACGGCACCGACTTCGGCGCCGGCTGTGGAAGCCCGGTGCGCGCCGCCGCGTCCGGCACGATCATCCAGCAGTACTTCAACGGCGGCTACGGCAACCGCGTGATCGTGAACAACGGCATCAAGCGTGGCAAGAGCGTCGTCACCACCTACAACCACCTGTCGAGGTTCGCCAGGGGTGCCGGGGCCAAGGTCAAGCGCGGCGAGGTCATCGGGTACGTGGGCAGCACCGGTTACTCCACCGGCTGCCACCTGCACTTCATGGTCATCGTCAACGGCGGGACACAGAACCCCATGGGCTGGTTGTAGCCTGTTGCGGTGCCCCAGAAGACCGGCCGAAAGATCGTGGCCCAGAACAAGAAGGCACGCCACGACTATCACATCGAGGACACCTTCGAGGCCGGTCTGGTCCTGACCGGCACCGAGGTCAAGTCGTTGCGGGCGGGGCGTGCCTCGCTCGTCGACGGCTTCGGCGAGATCGATCGCGGCGAGGCATGGCTCCTGCAGGTGCACATCCCGCACTACACGCTCGGCACGTGGACCAACCACGAGACCAGGCGGCGCCGCAAGATGCTGCTCAACCGCGCCGAGATCGACAGGATCGAACGGCGCACCACGGAGAAGGGCCTGACGATCGTGCCCCTCTCGCTGTACTTCCTGGACGGCCGCGCCAAGGTCGAGATCGC
>JBBSRN010000160.1:0-5695 GCA_038242985.1 Propionibacteriales bacterium
GGCCAGCACGATCGGTTGCGCGCCCTCGGCGCCGAGCCGGTCGAGTACGGCGACGGTCTGGTCGACGCCGTTCGCGCGCTCGCACCCGATGGTGTCGACGCGGTCGCGGATTTCGTCGGCGGCGTCCTGGAACAGACGACCGCGGTGCTGGCCGATGGCGGCCGGCATGCCTCGGTCGCCGATCCCGAGGCGATCGACGCCGGTGGCAGGTGGCGCTGGGTGCGCCCCGACGCCGGCGCCCTGGAGCGCCTCGCGGTGCTCGTCGACGACGGCGCACTGACCGTCGAGATCGAGGAGACCTTCGCGCTGGAGGACCTGGCCGCGGCGTTCGCCCGCAGCCAGGAGGGCCACGTGCACGGCAAGCTCGCGGTCCACATCTCGGAGTAGGCCTCGAGGGGTCGGACTCTCGCCAGTTCCGCTACGGGCGTGCTGAAATCGGCAAGCAGTGCCATGGTGGGAGTCCGACCCAGGAGGCTGTCATGAGCACCGACCCCACGCCCGCCCGCCCCACCCCTGCCGCCCGTACCGTCACCGGGACCGGCTCTGGACCGCAGCCGGCCACCGACTGGAGCGACCTCGGTCGTGACATGTGGGAGTACCTGACCGGTCGAGGCGCCGCGGTCAGCTACGAGCTCGTGGACATGGAGGTCGAGGTTCCCCGCGACACCGGGGCGAACGCAGCGCGCGCCAGGTGGCGCTTCAACGGCACGATCCGCGTCGTCACGAGCGACGACGAGTTCGCCGGCGCCGAGAATCGCCAGGTGTGACATGTCCACCGTGCATGTCGATCTGCGCTTCGAGGTCGACACACCCGATGGCGAGCACGCCGAGGGAATCGTCCGCTCCGACGGGAAGACCGTTCTCGTGCAGAGCTCCGATCTGTCCGTGCTCGCCGGGGGGCGGTCCAACAGCGACCTGACGACGCTGGCACACCTGCTCGCTGACCGGGGACTCATCCTCACGGTGGCTGACGAGGACGGTGCCTTGATGCGTCTCGGCGCCGTCCGGCCACGCTTCTGGCACCGCGTCGCCACCCGGTCGAAGTTCGTGCAGGTGGCCCGGTGGCGGGCGGCCGCAGCGCTCAAGGCGGTCGTCGTGGCAGGACGAGGCAACGGGGTCGGCATCCCGCCGGCCACGCCGGTCCCTCTGCATCTGCCGGCCGCGCCGTGGTCCCGTCGCCGCGTCACGACCACCCACGATCCCTACGGCGGCGGTCACCCACGCCTGTACCTCTCGGACACCCGCGAGCCGGCCATGAGTCGTCAGGTCCTCTACTTCTCGCTGCTCCCGGGCGAGACCGTCATCGGCAGCGGGGACGGCGTCGATCTGCATCTCGACGGACTCGATCCGCTGCAGGCCAGCGTGGAACGCACCGACGACGACGAGTACGAGATCGTGTCGCGGGGCACCACGTTCCACGCCTACGTCAACGGACGGGAGCTGCCGCGCCAGCGGCTTCGTACCGGCTCGCGCGTCGAGATCGGGCCGTGGCGACTGACGTACGTCCGCGACGAGTCCGCCGACCACGGCCGACCCTTCGGCGGTCGCATCGGCGGGGAGCTGGGGCGCCAGCGCAGCCAGACCCCACCGACCTACCAGGGCTGACGAAACGGTGGGACCGGTCGGCGCCGGCCCCACCGCCCAGCACCGTTCGATACAGTGACGGTCTGGCCGATGTAGCTCAGTGGTAGAGCGCTTGCTTCCCAAGCAAGATATGCGGGTTCGATTCCCGTCATCGGCTCCGAGCTTGCGAGGACCGATGTCGGGAATCGACATGGGCCCCACCAACCGCGCGCAGCGCGCCCCCGAGGGATCCCGTCATCGGCTCCGAGCGGTCTTCAACATTGATCGCCCATGCTTCGCAGCATGAAACGCCTCGTCGACTGGTTGGCACAGGCCGTTTCTGGAGAATGCTCGAGCAACTGCGTTGTCAGCACGTGCGGGCGGGCGGATTCATCCCCGCGGGGCTGGTGGGTGGGCCCACGTGGATCGTGGCGTCCGTCAGCTTCGAGATGGTTGCGCGGAGGCGGTCCTCCACGTCGTGCGCGAGGGTGTGAGCCGCCGACATCGTCAGGTGTTCGTCGACCTGGATGCTGGCTTCTGCGTGCAGCTGGTGGCCGATCCATCGGATCTGCACGATGTCGACGTCGGCCACGCCGGGGGTCTCTGCCACCGTTCGCTCAGCGTGCTGGACCAGGTCGGGGTCGACGCCGTCGAGGACCCGGCGAAAGACCTCGGTGGCGGCGCCTCGAAGCACGACGAGGATGGCGACGGTGATCAGCAGGCCGACGATGGGGTCGGCGAGCGGGAATCCTGCCATGACACCGATGGCGCCCGCGGCCACGGCCAGCGACGTGAAGCCGTCGGTGCGCGCATGGAGACCGTCCGCGACCAGCGCGGCTGACCCGATCTTGCGGCCGACACGGATGCGGTACACCGCGACCAGCTCGTTGCCGAGGAAGCCGATGACGCCGGCGGCCAGGACTACACCGGCGCCGGTGATGTCGCGCGGGCTGAAGAGGCGGTGGATGGATTCGTATCCGGCCACGACCGCTGACAGGGCGATCATCAAGACGATGAACAGGCCGGCGACGTCCTCCACCCGGCCGAGGCCGTAGGTGAACCGCTTGGAGGGCGGCCGGCGGGCCAGGACGAACGCTATCCAGAGCGGGACAGCGGTCAAGGCGTCGGAGAAGTTGTGGACGGTGTCGGCCAGCAGGGCGACCGAGCCGGTGGCGAGAACCACGACCAGCTGCGCGAACGCGGTCAGCAACAGCACGACCAGGCTGATCTTGAGGGCCCGGATGCCTTCATCGCTTGCTTCCAGCGCCGAGTCGATGGAGTCGGCCGCGTCGTGGCTGTGCGGCTTGAAGATCGAGGTCAGGAACCCACGCACACCCGACCCGTGGTGGTCGTGGTCGTGGTTGTGGTCGTGATGACGGTGGGGTGGTGTCGACGCGCTCATCGGGTCGTCTCGCCACCGATGTTGAGCAGGTGGACGCCAGCGTCTTCGTGGTGGTGGGCCGGGATGCCTTCGCCTTGGTGCTCGGCGTGGTGGATGCCGTCGAGCACGAGCTGGCGGGCGTGGTCGCTGTCGAGGCGGTAGTAGATCGTGTTGCCGTCGCGGCGGGTCTGGACCAGGCGCGACAGCCGAAGCTTCGCCAGGTGCTGGGAGACGGCCGCGGGCGACTTCCCGGTGGTGGCGGCGAGCTGGCCCACCGACATCTCCTCTTCCAGCAGGCACCACAGCAGCGTGAGGCGGGTCCCATCGGACAACATCCGAAAGATCTCGACGGCGAGGTCGACCTCATCGGGCGACGGCAGCCGCACGGTCGATCTATCTGCGTTCATGCGTACATAGTAGTACTCCAAGCCAGCAGACGCTCGACCGAAGCGGGGCAGCACTCGCCAGAGGTCGTCCACCACACAGCCGAAAGACACAGGCGCGCGGCCGGCGGACTCCGCACCTGGGACTGGCGCTGAGCATGCGGGCCACGTGGGAGACAACTACGATCTGGTCGTGACCACGTCCCGCCGCCGCGCGACCAGCCCGGTGCGGATCGTGGTGGCGCTCCTGCTGGGCCTGGGACTCGGCGCGATGTGCATCGCGACGGCGGCACCGATGTCGGCGATGGATCACGCGCAGGTGGCGCCGGCAGCCACGAGCCCGGTGAACGGGACGGCCGCGGTGGTCGAACGGCCACCTCCTTCGGCTTCCCCGACGGATCGGGCCTGCGATGCCTGCGCCTCGGTCGACTGCTCGGTGGCATCGACGGTGAGCGCCCTCGGGCTCCTCGTCCTGTTGCTGCTGCTGACACGGCGAGGTGCGGGCCTGGTGATGCTTCGACGGTGGTCGGCCTCGACCCGCCGCCAGACGTGGCGCCCGTCACGTCCGCTGCTCGCACCGGTCAGGTTCGAGCTCTGCATCCTGAGGGTGTGAGGCACTGCTCGCCGCACGTGTGGCGAGCCCGCCCTCCATGGCGCATCCATCCGATCGCGCCTGTCGATCACTTCACCGAGTAGACCGACGCCTCTCACACCTGCGCGCTTCAGCCTCCCTCTCCACGAGGGAGCGCCACCGCGTGCCATCGAACGAACAGGACCAGCATGACCATGACCAACAACGTCCCCGACTGGATGACACCCGTCGCGTGGATCTTCATCGCGGCCGCCGTCATCTCGGCGGTCGCCATCGCCTTCGACATCTACGGCCGCGGGCACCGGCGCGAGAACGTGGCGACCGAGCTCGTCTGGGTGACATCAGCCCTCTACCTGGGCCCCTTGGCGGTCGGGCTCTACGCGCAGCACCGCAACACCGAACGGGTCAGCGCGGGCCACGACACCGAAGCCGCTGATGCGCCTTCCACGTCAGCGGTCGTCACCGGTCTGCCCGGAGGCGGAGCGTCGGCGGTCGCGCACCTCATCGGCGTGCCGCTCGTCCTCGCCTCCGGCCTGACCATCGCTGGCATCGATCTGTGGGTCATGATCCTCGTGATCGGAGTGTTGGCGATGTTGATCCTGTTCGTCTTCGAGCGCACGGCGTCGAGCTCGCTCGATCATCGGATCACCGCCGGGACTGCCGCCGGCGCTGCCGTGCTGACCGTCCTTGCCTTCGACATCGGCATGGGCGGATGGATGTTGCTGCTCCACTTCAACGAGTACATGCCACCGGCCGACGAAGGACCGTTCTGGTTCCTGATGCAGGTGGGGATCATCCTCGGGTTGCTCACGGGGTACCCGGTGGCGACCTGGCTGGCGCGACGCGCACGCACCCTCACACCCGCCTGATCGACGCTCGAGCAGCCGCGCCGGCTGATCGCCCGTGATGCGAAATGCGTGGGGCACATCTGATGGCCGACACATGGACCAGCACCCTGCTGGTGCGCCGGGCCGTAATGGAGTAGGACTGGTGCGAACGTCAGTGGGACGAGTGGTGACTGAGCAGTCGGAGGTGTGGGCCGTGGACGACAAGGACTGGTCGCGAGGTGCGGCATTCATGGAGGGCGCGTTCTGCGCGATGGAGGACGCGAAGATCTCCGTCGTCGATCTCGGCGTGACCCGGTCGGACTGCACCTACGACGTGGCGCACGTGTGGCAGGGGCGCTTCTTCCGCCTCGATGACCACCTGGACCGATTCTTCGCCGGCATGGCTGAGCTTCGGCTCGATCCCGGGTTCGACCGCAGCCAGGTCGAGGACATCCTGCACGAGTGCGTCTCGCGCGCCGGGCTGCAGGACGCGTACGTGTCGATGACGTGCACCCGAGGTCGCCTGCAACCGGGCAGCCGCGATCTTCGCACCGCGCAGCACACCTTCTACTGCTACGCCGTCCCGTTCGTGTGGATCAACACCCCGGACCAGCAGGTCCAGGGAGGCAGTCTCTGGATCAGCTCGATCCCCAGGATCCCGCCGGAGAGCGTCGACCCGCAGGTGAAGAACTACCACTGGCTCGATCTGGATCGTGGCCTGCTGGATGCCTACGACCACGGAGCTGATCTGGTGGCGCTGCGAGACGCGAACGGGAACATCACCGAGGGGCCGGGCTTCAACGTCTTCGCGCACTGCGACGGGGCCTGGCGGACGCCGGGTCGCGGGGTCCTCGCCGGCATCACGCGTCGATCGGTGATCGAGCTGGCCGACGAGATCGGCACCCCGGTCGAGCAGGGGCCGGTCAGCGCCGATCAGCTCCGAGCGGCC
>JBBSRN010000161.1:0-5599 GCA_038242985.1 Propionibacteriales bacterium
CAGGCCGCTGACGCCGTGCACGTAGTTGCCGAGGGAGATCTCGCCGCGCATCGGCCCTGCAGCGCCTTGGGCGACGGGCACGTCGTCCCGGCCGGCCAGTGCCAGCACTGCCAGCGCGTTGCGTGTTCCGTCCTCGACCGAGCAGTTGCCGAAACAGGTGGTCAGTCCGAGCAGACGAATGCTGGGGGAGCCCAGGGCCAGCAGGATCGCGACAGCGTCGTCGTGTCCGGGATCGCAGTCGAGGAGGACCGGCCGGGTGGTCACCGGCTGACCTGTCCCAGCCAGCGCAGCATGGAGCCGACCAGCGGACTGAAGCCGGGCCAGGCCAAGAAGTCCTCAGGGCACCAGTGCGGGCCGATGTCGGACGTCCACACCAACGAGCGTCCCTGCTCGACTTCGCGAACGGCCACCAGCACGTCATCGCCGACGGTCGCGAGGACCTGCGCGTCCTCCTTCGGCTCGACCAGGTTGTACCCGAGCAGGGTCGGCGCCGACGAAGCCCAGCCGGCAACGGCTTCGTGTGCAGGTTCCACGACGGCCACCGGGGCTCCCTGCGGTGCCTCGACGCGATCGTCGGCAGCCAGCATCGTCACCGGCAGCACGTCGGCCACCGGTGAACGAGCGAAGTTGGCACGGGCCTGGAAGCCGGTGAAGCTGAGGTATCCGCCAGCCATCATCAGTCCCCCTCCTGCGCGAGTCCACTCCGCGAGGGCCATCAGCGGGTTCTCGCTTCGTCGCCCCTCCAACCAGGTCTCGGGGGGAAGCACGAAGCTGTTGGCCCCGATGTCGGAGAGGATCACCACGTCCCAGGCCGAGAGCGCCTCGACAGTGCGCGGGAAGTTCGCCGGCACATCGTGTGCATACATCTGCTCGACCTCCACTCCCTGATCGGCAGCGGCGGCGATGAAGGCGTCGGCCCCGGTGTGGAAGGTGGTGCTCGAGAACTCGTCGAAGCCCTTGATGTGGGTCGCCGTCGAGATCCAGCTCTCGCCGGCCAGTAGAACTCGCATCAGATCGTCTCCTCAGGATGGTGGCCGCCGGAAAAGAGGCGGCGCGGGTTGTCGGTCAGTAGGGCGGCGACCATGGACTCGTCGAGTCCGTGACGCGCCAGTCGGGGGGCGAAGTACTGGAGCACGTGGGCGTAGCCCGGGCCGCCGTGACGGCGAAGCAGCGACTTGATGAAGATGTCCTGGCTCAAGAGCAGCTGATCGTGGTGGCCGAGGTCGCACAGTCGCGCGATGTGCCTCGCGTTCTCCTCATCGGAAGGACACTGGACACCCTGGTCGGAGTAGAAGACCTCCATGCCGAGCATGTCGTACTGCACCCACGCGCCGCGCTCGAGCAGCTCGCGCTGATAGTCCACGTCATGACCGCTCGGACCCATGTGGCACAGCACCACCCGGCCCGGGTCGACGCCCTCGGACTCGGCGAGATCGAGCACCTCGCGGCCGAGTCGGAACCAGCCGGGAAGGTGGACCTGGACCGGGAGTCCGCTCTCACGTTGAGCGGTGAAGGCGCCGCGCAGACTGATCCGTTCGGCGGCGGTGAACTCCGCGCTCACGCCGATCTCCCCGATGACGCCGGGCCGGACGCCGTCCTCGCCGTCCCTCAGGTCGGCAAGGATCCGCTCGGCCACGCCATCGACTCCCAGAGCCTGCATGTTCTCAGGGTGCGAGTCCTCCAGGTAGAACCCGGTTCCGGCGATCACGTGCACGCCGGTGCGTTCGCTGATGGCGCGAAGCCCGACGAGGTCGCGCCCGATCCCGAAGCCCGTCGCCTCGACGACGGTGGTTCCTCCGAGCGTGGCGAACTGCTGGAGCTCCTCGCAGGCGACGTCGAGGTCGTCGAGGCGGCAGTTGTCGTGATTGGCGAACGGCGCCTGGCGCAGGTGCCACAACAGGTGCTCGGACACCGGGGCCGAGGCGAGCTCGGCCGGGTCCACGCCGATCGCCTCGGTGGGCGTCCACCACGAGGAGACGTCGTTGAGCAGGTGCTCGTGGGTCAGCGTGATCCCCAGCTCGTCGACCGGGACGGGTCCGAGCACGGTCTGCGCCATGTCGGGCGTTGCCTGAGGCATGGAGTCTGAGCTGATCACGAGCTCTGTCCCGAGATGCGACCGAAGACCTTCGCGTTGAGCAGGATCGCGACGATGAGGATCAGACCCTGGACGATGGGGACCCAGTACACGTCGACCCGCAGCAGGACCAAGCCATTGCTGATGACGCCCAGCGTCACGGCGCCGAGGGCTGAGCCGATGATCGAGCCCTTGCCGCCCATGAGCGCAGTGCCGCCGAGCACCACGGCGGTGATCACCTCGAGCTCGAAGAGCTGCCCGGAGTTCGAGGAGCCACTCGCCAGTCGCGTCGCGGTGATGACCCCGGCCAGACCCGCGGCCAGGCCGGTCAGGCCGAGCACCGCGAGCTGGATGCGCCGGACGTCGACCCCGGCCCGACGCAAGGATTCAGCGTTGGAGCCGACGGCCACCACGTAGCGGCCGAGGCGGGTGTGGTTGAACACGTACCAGCCGGCGGCGACCGCAATGAGGGCGATCCAGGTGGGCGTGTAGAACCCGAGCAGCTTGCCGTTGCCGATGGGCAGCAGGAAGTCGGCGGTGATCGGCGTGCTGTAACCATCGGTGATCAGCAGTGCCAGACCGCGGACCGCGGTCAGTGCTGCCAGGGTCACGATGAACGACTGCAGCCTGCCGAAGGCGGTCAACGCCCCGTTGATGAGTCCGATGCCGAGGCCGAGGACGAGGGCGAGCATGAGTGCCACCAGCGCGCTACGACTCTCGGCGAAGATCGCGAGTGACGCCGCAGTCAGGCCGAGGGTCGAACCGACTGACAGATCGATCTGACCGGTCGTGATCACGAACGTCATGGCGACGGCGACGATGATCGTCGGGGCGATCTGGCGGGCCAGGTTGATGATGTTGTTGGTGGTCATGAAGGCGTCGGTCTGCAGGCTGAAGAACGCGATCAGGGCGATCAGGACGGCGCTGATGGACAGCACACCGAAGTTGCGGGCCACGAAGTCCTGGCGGGCCCCTCGACGATTGCGTGCCGGTGCCGGCGCAGCGGGCTCTTCTGAGCGGGTCTCACTCATGGATTCACTTCCCCATCATGGCGGTCACGAGGCCGCCGAGGTCGGTCTGCTCGGGCACGAGCTCGCGGTGGTTGACACCCTCGTGCAGCACGACGAAGCGGTCGGCCACCTCGAAGAGATCCTGCAGACGGTGCGTGATCAGCACGACGCTGACACCGCGTGCTGAGACGTCGCGGATCAGCTGAAGGGTCATCTCGACCTCGCGGGCTGCGAGAGCCGCGGTCGGCTCGTCGAGCACGAGCACCTTGGGCTCGAACGTCACCGCGCGGGCGATCGCGATGGCTTGGCGCTGACCGCCGGACATGTTCCCGACCAGCTGCTTGGTGTCAGTGATGCGGATGTGCAGGGTGGCCAGGTCTCGCGCGGTCTCCTCGTGCATCCGGGCGTGATCGAGTCGTCGCGTCCAGCGGTGATACAGCTCGCGTCCGAGGAAGAGATTGCCGGCGACGTCGACGTCGTTGCACAGCGCCAGATCCTGGTAGACCATCTCGATGCCGGCGGCGCGTGCGGCCCGGGGGCCACGCCCGCGCAACGGCTCACCGTCGATCAGGATCTCCCCGCGGTCGGGTGTCGCCGCTCCAGCGAGCATCTTCATCAACGTCGACTTGCCCGCGCCGTTGTCGCCGACCAGTCCGATGACCTCACCGGCTCCCACGCTGAGATCGACGCCTCGAAGGACGTCGAGGGCGCCGAAGCTCTTGTGGATCCCTTGCATGAGGACGCGCGGGCCTTCGGTTCTGCGGGCGTCCTCGCCGTCAGCGGCCTGCTCGTGATCCAGCGTCACTGGAAGATCGAGCGGTAGTCGTCGACGTTCTTCTCGGTCACGATGGTGATCGGGACGTCGATGAAGCCGGCAGCATCCTTCCCCTTGATCAGCTTCGACAGCTCGGTGACGGCCTCGACACCCTCTTGCTTGGGATCCTGCTGGACCACTGCGGTGACGAGTCCGTCGTCGATGCCCTTGATGACCTCGGCTGTCAGATCCCATCCGATGACCTTGGTCTTGCCGGCGGGATCGAGGGCCGCGACGGCACCTGCGGTGGACGGCTCTCCCGTGGTGTACACGAAGTCAAGATCCGGGCGGGAGGTCACGAGGTTCTGTGCCGCCGTCGCCGACTTCTCCTGGACATTGTCACCGTTGACGGCCTGGGTGAACGTGGCCCCGGCCTTGTCGATGGCCGTGCGGAAGCTGTCCTCGCGCTGGTTCTGGATGAAGGAGTTCCGCGCGTCCACCGCACCGTAGATGGCTCCGTCCGCGAGATCACGATCAATGACCCACTGGGCCGCTTCTGCGCCGGCCTTCTCGTTGTCGACTCCCACGAAGGTGTCGGCCGCGCCCTTCTCGAGCTCGGCGTCGATGGCGACCACCCGAAGGCCGGCCTGCTTCGCCGCCTTGACGGCCGGCAGCACGCCGTTGACGTCGATCGCGACGACGATCACGCCAGTCGCATCCTGGGAGACGAAGTTCTCGATGTCGCTGTTCTGCTTCGCCGAGTCGTTGTTGGCGTTGGCGATCTGCAACGTGCACCCGAGCTTGTCGGCTGCCTTCTTGGCACCGTCGTTCATCTCGGTGAAGAAGGTGGCTGTCTGGTTGATCTGGGTCATCCCGATGACGCACTTGTCGGCGGACTTCCCCGAGCTCTCGACCGGATCGTTGCCGCTGCTGCATGCGGTGAGTGCGAGCGTTGCCAGGCCCGCTGTCGTGAGCTGGAGGGTGCGCAAGAGGGTCATGCTGGATCCTTTGTCGGAAATCGATTACCGGTTGGGATCGCCATCGTGGCACGTGTCGTGGCTCACGTCCACCGATTGTGGGAAATCGATATCCAACCAATGTGGCGAGCGTTGGGGCAAGATGTCCGTCATGTCGCAGACCGGTGCTCCGTCAGCAACGATGGCCGATGTCGCCCGGCTCGCCGGGGTCTCGGTGGCCACCGTCTCGCGCACCCTCAGCGGCACGCGCGCTGTCGACCCGGTGATGCAGCAGCGCGTCACCGACGCCGCGGAGAGGCTCGACTACCAGGTGAACCTGGTGGGACGGGCACTGCGTCAGACGCGCACCGCCACCGTGGGGCTCATCGTTCCGGATCTGGAGAACCCCTACTTCGCAGCCCTTGCGCAGCGGCTCACCCGCGCCTTCGGTCTGCCCGGGATCGACCTGCTGGTGTTCAACGCCGATGGATCCTTGGAGACCGAGGCGCGCGGAGTCCAGTCGTTCCTCGGTCGCCGGGTCGACGCCCTGGTGATGATTCCGGTGCACGAGGAGCGCAGTGTCGCGAGCGTGAACCTCGCAGCGTCCTCGGTGCGGACGGTGCAGCTCGATCGCCGGGTTCCCGGCACCGACGCCGCCTACGTCGGTGTCAGCAACCGGAGGGGAATGGAACTGATCGCCGACCACGTGCGCGAGGTGGTCGACACCAGCGCGCAGCCGGTCGTGTACATCGGCGCCGAGCCGACCTCGTCCTCCGCCCACGAGCGTCTCGACGGGGCACGTCGC
>JBBSRN010000162.1:0-5595 GCA_038242985.1 Propionibacteriales bacterium
ACGACGGCACTCGCCTTCCCCTGGTCCCGTGGTTCGTCATCGGCTTCGCCATCACCGTGGCGATCCGCTCGTTCGGGGTGCTGCCGGAGTCCGCCCTCAACATCGCCGAGGTGCTCACCACGCTGCTGCTGGCCGCCGGCATGTTCGGGCTGGGCCTCGGCTTCCGGATCCGCGAGCTGTGGCCGATCCCGTGGCCCGCGTTCGTGCTGGCCGCCGCTTCGACCGTCGTGGCGGCGGGGACCTCGCTGATACTGGTGGCCGTGCTGCTGTGACCGGTCGCCGGTCAGCGCAGGTTCAGCACCCGCATGGTCTGCTCGGCCATCCTGGCCTCACCGAGGGCGTTGGGATGGACGATCACCGGGTTGGTGCCCGCCACCACCGGCTCGATCCAGCGCGTCCCGATCGACTTGCAGGCATCGTGTCCGACCGAGATCTTGCCGAAGTCCACGAACGTGACGTTCGTCTTCGCCGCGGCACGCCGGACCGCTGAGTTGAGGGTCTTCTGGATGCCGTGCAGGTACGGGACGTCACCCTTGGCCAGCGGAAGCTGCGGGTAGCAGCCCCGGGTGGGCGGCACGATCTCCGGGTAGCCGAGGATCGCGATCCTGGCCTTCGGGGACCTCGCCTTGACGGCCTTCAGCGTGCGGACCAGGGCCGGGTAGGTCGTGGACCTGACAGTGTCCTGGAACGACGAGCCGTACTGGTTCTTGCACGGGCTGCCCTGCCCCAGCGTCCGGGTGCCTGCGGCCGTGCACTGCAGGATCGCGTTCAGGAAGACGCTGCTGTCGTTGCCACCGATCGTCATGGTGACCAGCTGCGTGTCCGACCGGAGCGCGTCGAGCTGCGGCGGCACGCCCGGGTGCTGAGCCTCGAAGTAGTCGTTGGTGTCGGCTGCGCCGCACGTGACGTCGGTCAGCTTCGCCCCCGTCTTGGCGGCGATCAGGTGCGGGTAGTTGCGGATCGAGCGCAGGCAGCCCACGAACGCCGTGGGGTCCAGCGGCAGGACGCCCGATGCTGCGCTGTAGGAGTCACCGAGCGCGACGTAACGAGTCGGTGGCGGTGTCGTGGCGGCCGAGGTGGGCGCGATCGCAGCAAAGCTGGCGACCACAGCGCCGAGGACCGAACCGAGCAGGAGGCGTCTCATGGAGCTACCAACGAGTAACTCCGTGCGAGGTCACGCTCCGAGCCCGCTGAGCCTGACGTTGTGACGACGACACGCACGGCGTGTCGCGTTCAAACGTCAGGCTCAGCGGGAACTGCTCAGATCAGGTCGAAGCGGTCCAGGTTCATGACCTTGTCCCAGGCGGCGACGAAGTCGTGGACGAACTTCGCTTCGGCGTCGTCGCAGGCGTACACCTCCGACACGGCCCTGAGCTCAGAGTTGGAGCCGAAGACCAGATCGACGCGACTGGCCGTGAAGGCCAGCTCGTCGGTCGCGGCGTCGCGGATCTCGAACAGCTCCTCGTCCTCCGACGTCGGCTTCCACGTCATCCCGGGGGTCGTGAGGTTGACGAAGAAGTCGTTGGTGAGCACGCCGGGGCGATCTGTGAGCACACCGACCCGCGACTCTCCGTGGTTGGCGCCGAGCACCCGCAGGCCGCCGACGAGCACGGTCATCTCCGGCGCCGTGAGCGTCAGCAGGTTCGCCCGGTCGACCAAGCGGTACTCCGGCGGCAGCACGTCGCCCTTCGCCGCGTAGTTGCGGAATCCGTCGACCGTCGGCTCCATCGCCGAGAACGACTCCACGTCGGTCTGCTCCTGCGACGCGTCGGTCCGACCCGGCGAGAACGGAACGGTCACCTCGTGACCGGCGTCCCTGGCGGCCTGCTCGACACCGGCGCAACCGGCCAGGACGATCAGGTCGGCCATCGACACCTGCGCCGAGCCGGCATTGAAGTCGGCCCGCACTCCTTCCAGGGTGTGCAGCACCGTGGCGAGCTGGTCGGGGTTGTTGACCTCCCAGCCGTTCTGCGGCTCCAGGCGCAGGCGGCCACCGTTGGCGCCACCACGCTTGTCACTGGTGCGGAACGAGGAGGCCGCCGCCCAGGCGGTGGACACCAGCTGCGAGACGCTCAGACCTGAGCCCAGCACCGCCGCCTTCAGCGCGGCGATGTCGTCGCCGCCGAGCGGCGCTCCCTCGACGGCCGGGACCGGGTCCTGCCAGAGCAGCTCCTCGGTCGGGACCTCAGGTCCCAGGTACCGCTGAATCGGCCCCATGTCGCGGTGCGTCAGCTTGAACCACGCGCGCGCATAGGCATCGGCGAACTGATCGGGGTTCTCGTGGAACCGCTTGGAGATCGGTCCGTAGATCGGATCGACGCGCAGCGCGATGTCGGTGGTCAGCATCGTCGGCGGACGCCGATCCGATCCCTCGGACGGGCCGGGCACGATGTCGGCACCTGCGCCGTCCTTGGGCTGCCACTGGTGCGCGCCGGCCGGGCTCGTGGTGAGCTCCCACTCGAAGCCGAACAACATGTCGAAGAAGGTGTTGTCCCACTGCGTCGGCGTCGGCGTCCACGTGACCTCGAGGCCACTGCTGATGGCGTGCTCGCCCTTGCCGGACTCGAAGCTGTTCTTCCAGCCCAGGCCCTGCTCGGCCAGACCGGCCGATTCGGGCTCGCCGCCGACGTACTGGTTGGGATCGGCAGCTCCGTGGGTCTTGCCGAAGGTGTGGCCGCCGGCGATCAGCGCCAGGGTCTCCTCATCGTTCATCGCCATGCGGGCGAAGGTCTCGCGGATGTCGCGGGCGGAGGCCAACGGGTCCGGGACGCCCTCGGGTCCCTCGGGGTTGACGTAGATCAGCCCCATCTGCACCGCGGCGAGCGGGTTCTCCAGCTCGCGATCACCGGTGTAGCGCTCCTCGCCGCCTCGTTCGCCACCCAGCCACTCGTCCTCGGGCCCCCAGTAGACGTCCTCATCGGGTTCCCAGACGTCGGCGCGTCCGCCGGCGAAGCCGAACATCTTCAGTCCCATCGACTCCATGGCCACGTTGCCCGAGAGCACCAGCAGGTCTGCCCAGGAGAGCTTGGCGCCGTACTTCTTCTTGATGGGCCAGAGCAACCGGCGTGCCTTGTCCAGGCCTGCGTTGTCCGGCCAGCTGTTGACCGGCGCGAAGCGCTGCATGCCCTCGCCGGCGCCGCCGCGGCCGTCGGCGATGCGGTAGGTGCCCGCGCTGTGCCAGGCCATGCGCACGAACAGCGGACCGTAGTTGCCGTAGTCGGCCGGCCACCAGTCCTGCGAGTCGGTCATCAACGTCGTGAGGTCGGCCTTCACCGCGGCCAGGTCGAGGCTGTTGAACGCTTCTGTGTAGTCGAACTCCGGGCCCATCGGGTTGGAGTCGGTGTTGTGCTTGCGCAGGATCTTCAGATTGAGCTGGTTGGGCCACCACTCGCGGTTGCTGTGGCCCTCGGCCGGGTGACGCGGGGTCTGCCCGTGCGGGACGGGGCACCTGCCCTCGTTCTGCTCGTCGTTCATGTCTCCGACTTTGGCGTCGTGCTCGGCCATGGTGGTTCCTTCCCTCGGCGTTCGTGTGGCGCAGTGTTTTCTTGTGGCGCAGTGTTTTCGTGTGGCGCAGTGATTCAGTGGACGGTCGTGGCGGTGCAGGCGGGGCAGGTGCCCCAGTAGAGGACCTCGGCCTCGTCGATGGAGAAGCCGTGGTCATCGGATGCGGTCAGGCACGGGGCGGTGCCGGTGGCGCAGTCGACATCGGCGATGTCACCGCACGTCCGGCACACCACGTGATGGTGGTTGTCGCCGACCCGTGACTCATATCGCGCGACCAGGCCGGACGGCTGGATGCGCCGTAGCAGGCCGGCACCGGTGAGGGCCCGCAGCACGTCGTAGACGGCCTGGTGGGAGACGTCGCCAGCACGATCACGCACTGCCTGGATCACGGCATCGGTGTCGGCGTGGGGATGGTCCGCGACCGCCTCCAGCACCGCGACCCGAGGCCGCGTCACGCGCAACGCGGCACCGCGCAGCTGCTGCACGGGATCGGTCGAAACGGTCACGCGGCCAGCCTCGCGCACGATCTTGAACAAGTCAAGAAAAGATGATCGAGCCTCGAGATCCACCGGTGCCGCAAGCCGTGCACCGCTGGCAGCCTTCGATGTCGCCAAACGGTCAAATTGCCTGCAACGGCACTATCTGCGCATAGTGCCGACATCGGATCTATGCCGTCAAAAGATGGGCACTTCGTGGGATGCAGCCACCTGCCGGCCCTCCCTAGCATGGGAGGGACATCACCAGGGGCTCTGACCTTCACCGCCTCACGGTCAGACGGAGTCGACGATGGACGAGACGAACATTGCAGTGATCGGGGCCGGACCCCATGGCCTGGGCGCGACGGCGCACCTGCGCGCCGCGGGACACGAGGTGTGTGTCATCGGCGAACCCATGTCGTTCTGGGACACCATGCCGGCGGGTCTGTGGATGCGCTCGCGGCGCAACGGGTCGTCCATCGGCGACGTCACCGGGCCCCTGTCCATGCAGGGCTACACCGCATCCACCCAGGCGGTGGTCGAACGACACCTGTCGCTCGAGACCTTCATCGAGTACGGCCGGTGGTACCAGCGCCAGGTCGCGCCCGATGTCGTCCGCCAGCGGGTCGTCCGGCTCGAGCGCCACGGTCGCGGCTTCATCCTCGCGCTGGACGACGGAACCCGTCTGCGGGCGGCTCGTGTCCTCGTCGCGGCGGGCATCGCCTCGTTCAGCCGCCGTCCGGCCATGCTGCGCCAGCTGCCGGCCGAGCTGGCCTCCCACGTGGCCGATCACGGGGACTACGAGCCGTTCCGCGGCAAGAGCGTCGCCATCATCGGGGCTGGACAGAGTGCGCTGGAGTCGGCGGCGCTCATGCACGAGGGCGGCGCCGACGTCGAGGTGCTGGCGCGGCACCAGCAGGTGCACTGGCTGCACGGTGACGGCCTGATCGATTCGCTGGGTCGCCTCGCTCCCCTGTTCTACGCACCCACCGACGTCGGGCCGATCGGCATCTCCCGCCTCGTGGCGACCCCCGACGTCTTCCGTCACCTCCCCCGCCCGATGTTCGACGTGATCGCGGCCCGGGCGATCCGGCCGGCCGGCGCGTCCTGGCTCAAGCCGCGACTGCCCGACGTGCCGATCACCGCCGGCGCCGTGGTGGACCGCGTCCTGTCGAGCAACGACACGCTGCACCTGCACCTGTCGGACGGCACCCAACGGCGGGTGGACCACCTGCTGTTCGCCACCGGGTACGACGTCGACATCCGCCGGTACCCGTTCCTCGATCATGCGCTGACCGAGCAGGTCCGATGCATCGACGGCTATCCGGTGCTCAGGCGCGGCATGGAGAGCTCGGTGCCCCGCCTGCACTTCCTGGGTGCGCCGGCCGCCCGGTCCTTCGGCCCGGTGATGCGCTTCGTGGCGGGCAGCTGGTTCGGCTCTGCGGCGATCACGAGGACCGTCGCGGCTCAGGACCGCCGTCAGCCGCTCCGCCGTCAGCCGCTCCGCCGTGCCGCGCGCCGCGTGGACGCCGCCTGATGACCGCCACCGAGACCGAGACCGAGCGATCCTCCCGATCCGCAGCACCGCACGGCACGCCGGGTGCCCTGGTGATCG
>JBBSRN010000163.1:0-5566 GCA_038242985.1 Propionibacteriales bacterium
CCCGAACGCGATGCGCTCGACCGCGGCAGCGATCCGGTGCTCGCGCTGGCGGCGACCTACGCTCACCGGGCCTGGGCGAGCACGGTGAGCCCTGACTTCGACGGCGCCTTCGTCAACGGGGACGACGACCTCGCCTTCGTGGCCGACGACGGCCGGCGTCGCGGCGACGGTGCCCCGGTGCTGGTTGCCCACTCGACCGTGGGATTCGCCGCTGGCCATCTGGACGATCCGGTCGCAGCGGGCCCCGCGCTGGTGTCGGCGCTGGCTCGTGCGCTCGCTCTCGAGGACGGGCCGGTGCACACCCACGTGCATCGGTGGACGCTGGCCAAGCCGGCCGATCCGCCCCGCGACGTGCAGTACCTGCTCAGCGAGCGCCGGGTCGGCACATGCGGGGACGGCTGGGGTCCCCAGCCGAAGGTCGAGGGCGCCTGGCTCTCGGGGACGGCGCTGGGTCGCGAGCTGGTCAACCGGCTGGGGTGATCCTGTCCGCCCGCACCGGCACCAAGGCGATCGCGGCCAGGGGGAACACGGCGACCAGGGCGAACGCCCAGCCGTAGCCGAAGCCGGTGATCAACCCTCCCACCGCAGGTGGCACGGCCGCCGACGCCAGGTACTGGCCGGTGTTCTGGATGCCCATGGCCCGGCCGGACCAGAACGGTCCGCCGATCTCGGCGACCGCCGTGAACGCGAGACCGTTGTCGGCCACGGTCACCACGGTGGCGATCACGATGAGCGCGATCGCGGCAGTGGTCGGCTCGCTCGCGCCGAGGAGCAGCATCGTGACCGCCGCCACGATCGCCACCTGGCGAAGCGGCACCAGCCGGCTGCCGACCCGGTCCGACCACGCCCCGACGCCGATGCGCCCCGCCGCGCCGAGCAGCTGGGTGACCGCGACGAGGATGCTGGCCCACTGCGTGGTCCAGTCCTTGGTGTCGATCAACCAGACGAGCATGTAGGTCCACACCGTGAACTGCGGCACCACGAGCAGCACCGAGACCAGGTGGATGCGCGCGAGCCGGCTGTCACCGCGGTACGGGTTCGCCAGGTGCTGTTGGGACTCGGCCGCGGCGCGGTCGGGGCGCGGCGGATCGACCAGCAGGGTCGCGCACAGCCCGGTCCCGACCGCGCACAACGCGGCCACGACCAGCAGGGTCGTGGTCAGACCCCGGGTGGCGACCAGGTTCGGGACGATCACGGCCGCGAGTCCGACACCGAGCGGCAGACCGGTCTGTCGGATGCCCATCGCGAAGCCACGACGATGGGGAGGGAACCATCCGACCACGATGCGCCCGCTCGCGGAGTTGGTGCTGCCGCCGGCTGCGCCGCCGATGAACAAGAAGGCCGCGAGGGCGACCAGCGAATCGGACCAGGCGGCTGCGGCGGCTGCCAGCGTCACCAGTCCGAGGCCCAGCACCATCGAGAAGCGCTCGCCCAACCGGTCGACGAGGACTCCCCAGGCGAACAGGGTCACGGTGATGCCGAGCAGCGGTGCCGACGCCACGAGACCGGCCTGGACCAGCGTCAGCCCGCGTTCGAGGTGCAGGTACGGGATCAGGAACGGTGCGGCGTTGACGAACAGGGTGCCGGCGACCTGGCCGGACATCGACACCGCGAGCATGAGCCAGCGATTGGGGGCCGCAGCCGTCACCGACATGTCCACATCCTGATATGAATCGTCTCAGGATTCAGACTAGTCCGGACGGCGAGATTCCGTCGAGCCACGTTCGCAGGGTGAGACGAGTGGCGCAAGATGGTCACTCACCCGGTCAATTCCGACCAGATTGCGCCACTCGCGAGGATCGGCTCGAGGTCATCCGCGCCGGCGCTCGCGCACGCGCAGGTTCATCGCTCCAGATTCATGCCGGGAGCGAGCCGAGGTGGGCGAGCGCCTCGCGGACGAGCGCGCCGCGGCCGCCCTCCATGTGGTCGAGGATCTCGCGGCGCATCAGCTCGTCGGGGGTCAGCCAGCTCAGCTCGAGCGCGTCCTGTCGCGGATCGCAGTCACCCGAGACGGGCACGACGTAGGCCAGTGCGACGGCGTGCTGCCGCGGGTCGTGCAGCGGTGCGACGCCGGGCAGCGGGAAGTACTCGGCCACCGTGAACGGGACGGTGCTGACCGGCAGCTGCGGGAAGGCGGTCGGACCCAGATCCTTCTCCAGGTTGCGCAGCAGCGCCTCGCGGACCGACTCGCCGTGCAGGACCCGGCCCGAGACGAGCGTGTGGGTCATCTCGCCGGTGGGCGACCCGCGCAGCAGCACGCCGACGGACTCCAGCTGGCCGAGGGAGTCGATGCGGACCGGCACGGCCTCGACGTACAGGATCGGCACGCGCGAGCGGGTCTCGTCCAGGGCGATGTCGGAGAGCCAGCCGGGATTCGGGTCAGGGGTGCGCACGGACATGTCGTCATTGTCGCGCACGTCCACGCGGGTGACGGCGTGCCTCGCCGCAGGCTAGAGTCGTGAGCACACGACAGGGGAGCGCCACCCGCAGAGGCGCTGAGAGTGCGGATCAGCCGCAGACCCTTGAACCTGCTCCGGTTAATACCGGCGAAGGGAGTCACGATGATTTCTGCATCCACATCCGGACCCACCACCTCGGTCCGATATCGCACCATCGACCTGGTCACGATCGCCACGCTGGCGGTTGCGCTGGGGGTCACCTTCTGGGCCTGGGGGAAGGCGTACGCCGGGCTCAGCGGCATAGCGGTGTTCTCGTATCCACCGTCCGCGGGCCTGCTCGGTGGCCCCTGGTTGCTGGCCGGTGTCATCGGTGGGCTGATCATTCGCCGCCCCGGCGCGGCGCTCGCCACCGAGATCGCCGCGGCGGCCGTGTCGGGCCTGGTGCCCGGCGGTACCGAGTGGGGCATGAGCGTGCTCGTGTCCGGATTCTGGCAGGGCCTCGGCGCCGAGCTGATCCTCGCGGTCTTCGTGTACCGCCGCTTCTCGTTGCCGGTGGCGGTGCTGGCCGGTGCCGCCGCCGGTGCCATCGAGTCGGTCTACGAGTGGAACGCCTACTACGAGGGAGTGTTCTCCGGCGGAGACCGGTTCGCGCACCTGGCGTTCTTCGCGACCTCCGGTGCGATCGTCGCCGGCGCCGGAGGGTGGTTGCTGACCAGGGCTCTGGCCCGGGCCGGCGTGCTGGACGCCTTCGGCGCCGGTCGCGAGCAGCACGAACGGTCGGCGGTCTGAGCGCACTGCCGGCCGGCGCCGTCGCGCTGGCGGGGTTCACGTGGCGACCTCTGGGTCGGCGCGCACCCGTCATCGCGGATCTCGACCTGCGCATCGAGCCCGGCGAGCGAGTGCTGCTCGCCGGGCCGAGCGGGGCCGGCAAGTCCACTGTGCTGCACGCCCTGGTCGGGGCTCTTGGCACCACGTTGTCCGGTGACCTCGCCGGCAGCGTGCGGGTCGGTGGCCTGGTGGGGCTGGTCCCGCAGACCCCGGGCGACGCGGTCGTGGCGGAGCGGATCGGTCGTGACGTCGCCTTCGGTCCGGAGAACCTGGGGCTGGGTCGCGACGACATCTGGCGCCGGGTCGACGACGCGCTCGACGCGGTCGGGTTGCACCAGGGGCGCGACCACCCGACCGCTGCACTGTCCGGCGGTGAGCTGCAACGGCTGGCGCTGGCAGGCGTGCTGGCGATGCGCCCGGACGTCGTGCTGCTCGACGAGCCCACCTCGATGCTGGACGCTGACCATGCGGCCTCGGTGCGTCGGGCAGTCGCCGAGTCCGTCGCGGCAAGTGCGGCGACGATGGTGGTCGTCGAGCACCGCATCGCGCCGTGGCTCGACCTGGTGGACCGCGTCCTCGTCCTGAACGACGACGGCGAGCTCGTCGCCGATGCCACGCCGGCGAGCTTCGTCCGCGACCACCGCGACACGCTCGGCCGGTTGG
The DNA here is from genome assembly GCA_038242985.1 of Propionibacteriales bacterium. Lineage (GTDB taxonomy): Bacteria > Actinomycetota > Actinomycetes > Propionibacteriales > Nocardioidaceae > Aeromicrobium. The sequence continues at coordinate 3,891 of JBBSRN010000163.1, forward strand.
GCGTGTGGATGCCGGGTCTGCCCGCACCGACACCGGCAGCCATCGACGCCACGTGGGTGCAGCCGGTCCACGTGCTGGACGAGCTCGTGGCCACGGACGTGACGGTCGATCTGCGCTCGCGGTCGATGCGAGGGCAGACCGTCACCCGGGCGCTCGACAGCGTGACGGCTCGGCTCGGCAGTGCACGGCTCACGGCACTGACCGGGCCCAGCGGAGCGGGCAAGTCGACGTTGTTGGCAGCTTTCGGCGGACTGGTCCGGCCGGTGTCCGGAGCACTGCGCGGCGTCGACCCCGCCTTCGCGCGTCGCCGTTCCGCCGAGCTGGCAGCCGACGTCGGCTGGGTTCCGCAGATCCCCGAGCACGGTTTCGTCGCGACGACCGTCCGCGACGAGGTCGCCGCGACGCCGGACCGGCTCGGTCGCTCGGTCGACGTCGACGCGCTGCTGGACGTCGTCGGCCTCGGCTCACTCGCGCAGGCGCACCCGTACCGACTGTCCGGTGGGGAGCAGCGCCGGCTCTCGCTGGTGACGGCGATCGCGCACCGGCCGGGGCTGGTGCTGCTGGATGAACCCACCGTCGGCCAGGACCGGCTGACCTGGGCGGCCGTCGCCGGGCTGGCCACCACCGCCGCGAGCGCGGGGGCGACCGTCGCGACGTCCACCCACGATCGGGACCTGATCGATCTGGCGCACGACGAGGTGCGCCTGCGGGCGGGAAGCCGCGCATGAGGACCGCACTGGCGCGCCTCAACCCGCTGGTCCTGCTGTGGACCGGGTTCGCAGCACTGTTCGGGTCGTTCGCGATCCGCGACCTGCCGTCGGCGATCGCCGGAGCATCGGCGTACGCGATCGCCGGCGTGCTGTTCCTGCCGACGTGGCGCTATCCGCTGGCCTGCCTGGCGCTGTGCGGCGTCTCGGCCGGGCTCGTCGGCTACTCGGCCTGGCGGCTCGGCAACGGCGACTACGCACCGGTGGCTGCGCTGCGCATCCTGGTCCTCGCGTGGCCCGGCGCGGTGATCATCGCCTTCGTGGATCCTTCTGAGCTGGGCGACCACCTCGCGCAGCGGCTGCGTGCCCCGGCGCGGTTCGTGGCCTCGTTCGTGGCCGTGCTGCAGCGGGTGACCGACTTCCAGGCGACGTGGCAGCAGGTGGCCCGGGCTCGGCGGGTGCGGGCACTGGGGCCGGAGGGCGTGACCGGCACGGTGCGCCACGCTGGCGCCATGACCTTCGCGATGCTGGCGTCGTCGCTGCGGGGTGCTGGACGGATGGCGGTCTCGATGGACGCGCGCGGATTCGCCGACGCGCACGATCGCACGTGGGCCGAGCCGGCCACCTGGTCCCGCGCCGACACCGTCGGCTTCGTCGCCACGACAGCCCTCGGCGCCGTGCCCGTGATCGCCCGCCTCATCCTCTGACCGCTGGCGAGTCACTGCGTCACCCCTCGCGAGTCACTGCGTCGCGTGCGGCGAGTCACGGAGGTTCCTGACGTCGTGCCGCAGTGACTTCTGGGAAGGAGCGCAGTGACCCGCGACCGGTGACTCAGTGACTCCGGAGGGGTGACTCAGTGACTCCGCAGGGGTGACGCCGTGACTCCCGAGGGGACGGGCTCTGGCGCGCGGCCGCGCTCGCGGCTAGGGTGCGGACTAAGCAAGCGCTTAGTCCCTTTTTGGAGGATCC
>JBBSRN010000164.1:0-5435 GCA_038242985.1 Propionibacteriales bacterium
GACCGGACGTCCTACACTGAGGCACCCTCGACCAAAGATGAGAGACCGTGCCCGGATCCGAGCGACCCGACGTCGATGACGACCTGCTCCGCAGTGCGTTGGGATCCATCGCGCCCGGAACCACCCTGCGCGAAGGACTCGAACGCATCCTGCGGGGCCGCACCGGCGCTCTGGTCGTCGTCGGCCTCGACAAGGTCGTCGAGAAGATGTCGACCGGCGGCTTCGTGCTCGACGTCCCGTTCACCGCGACGGCGCTGCGCGAGCTGGCCAAGATGGACGGCGCCATCATCGTGGACCGCGACGCCACCACCATCCTGCGCGCCGGGGTGCACCTGATGCCCGATCCGTCCATCGTCACCGCCGAGACCGGCACGCGCCACCGCACTGCGGACCGCGTGGCCCAGCAAAGTGGCCTTCCGGTGATCTCGGTGTCGGCCTCCATGCACACCATCGCCCTGTACCTCGGGCCGACCCGACACGTGCTGGAGGCCACCGCCGCCGTGCTGGGTCGCGCCAACCAGGCCCTGCAGACCCTCGAGCGTTACCGCAGCCGGCTCGACCAGGTCTCCGACGCCTTGTCCGCACTCGAGATCGAGGACCTCGTCACGGTCCGCGACGTCGCTGCGGTGGCGCAACGCCTCGAGATGGTCAGTCGCATCGCCCGCGAGATCGAGGCCTACGTGCTCGAGCTCGGCACCGACGGCCGGTTGCTCGCCCTGCAGCTCGACGAGCTGATCGCCGGCGTCGATCCCGAACGCGAGCTCCTCGTCCGCGACTACATGCCCGCCGGTCGCCGGGCCCGGTCCACCGAGCAGGTGCTGGCCGAGATGGCCACCCTCGACTCATCGGCGCTCGTCGATCTCGGCTCGGTGGCGGCCGCGCTGCGCATCGGCTCGGCCGAAGCGCTCGACAGCCCCCTGACGCCCCGTGGTCACCGGATGCTGGCGCGTGTCCCCCGCCTGCCGATCGCTGTCGTGAACCGCCTCGTCGAGCACTTCGGTTCGTTGCAGAAGCTGCTCGCGGCCAGTGCCGATGACCTGCAGGCCGTCGACGGCGTCGGCGATCTGCGCGCCCGCGGGGTACGCGAAGGATTGTCCCGGCTGGCCGAGTCCAGCATCCTCGAGCGCTACGTCTGAACGCCCGCCTGAATTCTTCGTCGGACTGAATCTCTCGTCGAACTGGATCTCTAGTCAGACTGGGGCGACGGGCTCGCGCTGGACGCCTTCGGCGTGGGCTCGGGTTTGGACGCCGTGGGCTTGGGGGCCTTGGGCTTGGGCTTGGGCTTGGACGCCTTGGGCTGGGGCTTCCCGGGCTCGAGCGAGAACTTCGCAGCACCCGGTTCGCCGCCGAGCGTCCCGACCTGCACGGCGTATCCCCCCGCGCCGGCAAATCCCGCGCCGTCGGTGCAACCGCCACCTGAACCGCGCCCCGACCAGCTCGTGGAGGCCACCGTGGCCCATCCGCCTCCCGCGAGCTGGACCGGCCGGTTCAGCAACGAGGACGTGCACTGCGTGGAGTCCCAGACGGCAGTGCCGTTGGCGCTGATGACGGCAATCAGATCGGCATCGGACGGCTTCAGCGTGCACGGCCCCTGCTGGGTGCTGCTGACGACGAGGTTGATCCTGACCGTTGCACCGGCCGGCTGACCGGTCGGGATGGTCGGCTCGACCCGTACCTTCTGCGGGTCGCAGGCGCGCTCGTTCGAGGCCAGGGCCACCTCCAGCGCACCGTCGGTGGGCACCGCCGCCGGTGGAGCCTGGGGCGCTGCCGCCGTGGCGGGGGAGTCCGAGGCCGAGTCACCGCCTCGGTTGATGAGCCACAGGGTCAGCCAGACTGCGGCGATGAGCAGGGCCACCAGCACCAGCCGCCGTCGCCAGTAGATCGCAGCCGGCTTCGGTCCATGACTCACACCGTCACGCTAGCCCGGTGGCGCGACGTGAAAAGATCGACGCGCCATGATGCCCGACCCGATCGCCTCCCTCTCCAAGGACAGCACCCCGAACGACGACACCCCGAACGACGGCACCGAGCTGCACGAGCGCGTCATCAGCTGGTTCGACCAGCACGCGCGTGAGCTGCCGTGGCGGTCCGATCCTGCTCCGTGGGCCGTCATGGTCTCAGAATTCATGCTCCAGCAGACTCCCGTCGTGCGCGTCCTGCCGGTGTTCCAGGCCTGGCTGCAACGGTGGCCGCAGCCGGCCGACCTCGCGGCGGACTCCACCGGTGAGGCGGTGCGAGCCTGGGGACGTCTGGGCTATCCGCGTCGCGCTCTGCGACTGCATGCCGCGGCGACCGCGATCGTCGATCACCACGGTGGACTGGTCCCGTCCGAGCGCAGCGATCTGCTCGCCCTCCCGGGCGTGGGCGACTACACCGCTGCAGCCATCGCCTCGTTCGCGTTCGGGGACCGCCAGGTGGTGCTCGACACCAACGTGCGGCGCGTGCTCGCCCGCGTCGTCAGCGGCGCCCAGTTCCCGGCGGCATCGGTGACCTCGGCCGAGCGCGAGCTGGCCCGGAAGCTGCTACCGATCGAGGACGCACATCGCTGGGCTGCCGCGACGATGGAGCTCGGCGCCCTCGTCTGCACGGCCCGCGCTCCCAGGTGCCACGCCTGCCCCGTGCAGGACCTGTGCCGGTGGCGTGCGGCCGGACACCCCGAGCACGACGGACCGCCGCGCCGCGGCCAGGCATGGGCCGGCACCGACCGGCAGTGCCGGGGACGGTTGTTGGCGGTGCTGCGCGAGTCGACCGGCCCGGTGTCCAAGGCGACGCTCGACCTGGTGTGGACCGACGACGTGCAGCGTGAACGCTGCCTGGACACCCTGCTCGACGACAACCTGGTGCACCTGACCGCCGACGGGACGTTCGGTCTCTGACTGGATCAGCTGTCCGCGTCGCGGAACGACACCCGCCTCTGGGTGCTAGGCCGACGAGCCGGATCCGGGCGAACGGAAGTGGCGCACCACAGCCACGACCCCCACGAACAGTCCGGCCACCACCATCAGCAGACCCACGATCCGAAACGGCTTCGGCTTGGAGCTGTACTCCGCCATCTTGTTGAAGCTCTCGATCGAGATCGCGCAATCCTTCTTCCCATCGACGAAGCCCGAGGTCGGACCGTTCTTCGAGACACACTCAGAATCGGGGCCACCGGGTTGCAGCGCGATGACCACCACACCCAGGACGATGAGCACGAGTGCGGTGAGGAGCAGCGAGCTCTTGAAGGCCTTCATGGCTGTCATCCAACCACGGCCCTGAACTGCACCGGGTCACGATCACGAACGCCCCCGCAGCTGGGCTGCGAGGGCGTTCATGGACGAGCTGACGGCTATTCGGCGCTACCCGCACCGGCCTCGACGGCCGCCGGGACCACCTCTTCGAGCTCGAGGGTGGCCTGCTCACGACCCTCGAAGGTGAAGACCGCGTCGACGCCCTCGCCCTCGACGTCCACGAGCACCAGCTGACCGGCCCGCAGCTCGCCGTAGAGCAGCTTCTCGGCCATGACGTCCTCGATCTCGCGCTGCACCGTGCGGCGCAGCGGGCGAGCACCGAGCACCGGGTCGAAGCCACGCTTGGACAACAGCACCTTGGCCGGCATCGTGAGGTCGATCGTCATGTCCTTCTCGGCCAGTCGCTTCTCCAAGGAGCCGATCATCATGTCGACCATCTGCAGGATCTCCTCCTGCGTCAGGGGCGGGAACACGATGACCTCGTCGACGCGGTTCAAGAACTCCGGCCGGAAGTGCTGCTTGAGCTCGGTCGCGACCCGCTCCTTCATCTTCTGGTACGAACCCGAGACGTCACCGGCCTGGCTGAAGCCGAGGTTGACCCCCTTGGCGATCTCGCTGGATCCCAGGTTGGTGGTCATGATGATGACCGCGTTCTTGAAGTTGATGACGCGTCCCTGACCGTCGGTGAGGTGCCCCTCCTCCAGGATCTGCAGCAACGAGTTGAAGATGTCCGGATGGGCCTTCTCGATCTCGTCGAACAGGACCACGCTGAACGGCTTGCGACGCACCTTCTCGGTGAGCTGTCCGCCCTCCTCGTAGCCGACGTAGCCCGGAGGCGAGCCGAACAGTCGCGAGATGGTGTGCTTCTCGCTGTACTCGCTCATGTCCAGCTGGATGAGGGCCTCGTCGTCGCCGAACAGGAAGTTCGCCAACGCCTTGGACAGCCACGTCTTGCCGACACCGGACGGTCCGGCGAAGATGAACGATCCGCCCGGACGCTTGGGGTCCTTCAGACCCGCACGACCACGTCGGATGGCCCGCGACAGAGCCTTGATGGCCTCGTCCTGGCCGATGACGCGCTCGTGGAGCTCGGCCTCCATGTTGAGCAGGCGACTGGACTCCTCCTCGCTGAGCTGACCGACCGGGATGCCGGTGGCCTTGGCGAGGACCTCGGCGATGAGGTGCTCGTCGACGACGGCGACGGTGTCGAGGTCGCCTGACTTCCAGGCCTTCTCACGCTCGCCCTTGGCGTTGATGAGCTTCTTCTCCTCATCGCGCAGTGCGGCGGCGGCCTCGAAGTCCTGCGCGTCGATGGCCCCCTCCTTGCGCATGCGGACGTCGCCGATCTTCTGGTCGAACTCCTTGAGCTCTGGCGGTGCGGCCATGCGGCGGATGCGCAGACGGGCACCGGCCTCGTCGATCAGGTCGATGGCCTTGTCCGGGAGGAACCGGTCGGAGATGTAGCGGTCACCCATGGTGGCCGCGGCCACCAGCGCGTCGTCGGTGATCGAGACGCGGTGGTGCGCCTCGTAGCGGTCGCGGAGGCCCTTGAGGATCTCCACGGTGTCGACGACCGACGGCTCGTCGACGAGGATCGGCTGGAAACGACGGTTGAGCGCCGCGTCCTTCTCGAAGTGCTTGCGGTACTCATCGAGCGTGGTGGCGCCGATGGTCTGCAGCTCTCCGCGAGCCAGCATGGGCTTGAGGATGCTGGCTGCGTCGATGGCGCCCTCAGCGGCGCCGGCACCGACCAGCGTGTGGATCTCATCGATGAACAAGATGATGTCGCCGCGGGTACGGATCTCCTTGAGCACCTTCTTGAGACGCTCCTCGAAGTCGCCGCGGTAGCGCGAACCGGCGACCAGTGCGCCGAGGTCGAGGGTGTAGATGTGCTTGTCCCGCAGCGTCTCGGGCACGTCGCCGCGGACGATGTCCTGGGCGAGGCTCTCCACGACGGCGGTCTTGCCGACGCCGGGCTCGCCGACGAGCACCGGGTTGTTCTTGGTACGACGGCTCAGCGTCTGCATGACGCGCTCGGCCTCGTCATCGCGACCGATGACCGGGTCGAGCTTGCCCTCGCGGGCGGCCTGGGTCAGGTTGCGCCCGAACTGGTCGAGCACCGCCGAGGAGCCGGTGGGGCCCTCGCTGGGCTGGTTGGCCTGCTCGGACTCCTTGCCCTGGAAGCCGCTGACCAGCGTGATGACC
>JBBSRN010000165.1:0-5411 GCA_038242985.1 Propionibacteriales bacterium
GACGTGCCGACTGCGGGAGTCGAACCCGCACGCCCTTTCGGACAACGGTTTTTGAGACCGTCGCGTCTACCATTCCGCCAAGTCGGCTTGCGCCGGAAGCGCCCGATAACCTTCTCATGTGAGCACCCCGAACAGCACCTCGGCACCCCGGGTCGTGATCGCCGAGGACGAGGCACTGATCCGCCTCGATCTGGCCGAGATGCTGGCCGAGGAGGGCTACGACGTCGTCGCCGAGGCCGGTGACGGCGAGCAGGCCGTCGCCCTCGCCACCGAGCACCGGCCGGACCTGGTCGTGATGGACGTCAAGATGCCCAAGCTCGACGGCATCGCCGCGGCTGCGCAGATCACGCGGGCCAGGATCGCGCCGGTCGTGATCCTCACCGCCTTCAGCCAGCGCGAGCTGGTCGAGCGGGCTCGTGAGGCCGGCGCCATGGCCTACGTCGTCAAGCCGTTCACCCGGTCCGACCTCGTGCCTGCGATCGAGATGGCTCGCAGCCGGTACGCCGAGATGATCGCGCTCGAGGCCGAGGTCGGTGAGCTCACCGACCAGCTGCAGACCCGCAAGACGGTCGAACGCGCCAAGTCCGTGCTGCAGCAGACGCGCGCGATGAGTGAGCCGGAGGCCTTCGGCTGGATCCAGCGCACCGCCATGGATCTTCGGCTGTCGATGCTGCAGGTGGCCTCGGCGGTCATCGAGAACCGCGCAGACCTGGGTGACCCGGATGCGGACCGTCTGGGGCAGTAATCCCCGTTCAGATGGCCGCGCGGTTACAACTCGGCTACGTTGTCCGCCAATTTCGCGGGTCTGGCCCATGTGACCCACGGAACAACTAGCGTTCGCGATGAGGGACACATGCCCTGCATGCGTCACGACATCCACACCAATCCGGAGGATCGATGAAGCGCAATTCCCACGTGCTCCGCCTCGGCGCCGTCGTAGCTGCCAGCGCACTCGTGCTGGCCGCCTGCGGCAGCGACGACTCGAGCGGCGACAAGGCCTCGGGCGACAAGCCTGCCAAGAAGGGTGACGGCACCCTGACCATCGGCACCCTGCTGCCCCAGACCGGCAGCCTCGCCTTCCTCGGCCCGCCCGAGTTCGCCGGCGTCGACCTGGCCATCAAGGACATCAACGACGCAGGTGGCGTCAACGGCAAGGACGTCGTCACCGTCCAGGGCGACTCCGGCGACACCGACAACGGCATCGCCCCGGCCGAGACCGACAAGCTGATCAAGGCGAAGTCCGATGTCATCATCGGTGCCGCCTCATCCGGCGTGTCGCTGACCGTCATCGACAAGATCCTCTCCAGCGGCACGATCATGTACTCCCCGGCCAACACTTCGCCGTCCTTCGACGAGGGCAAGTACGGCAAGCCGGACCTGTACTTCCGTGATGCCCCGTCCGACATCCTGCAGGGTGCCGTGCTGGCCAACCTGCTGGTCAAGGACGGCCGCCAGAACGTGGCCATCCTGGCTCGCCAGGATGCCTACGGCGAGGTCCTCGCCTCGGAGGTGAAGAAGAACCTGGAGTCCGCAGGCTCGAAGGTCTCCGTCAGCGAGCTGTACAGCGAGAAGGACGGCCCGAGCGACACGCAGATCTCCAACGTGGCCGACTCCAAGCCTGACTCGCTCGTGCTGATCGGATTCGACGAGACCACCTCGATCGTCCCGAAGCTGATCAAGGCCGGAGTCGGACCGAAGGCCACGCCGACGTACTTCACCGATGGCAACACGGCCAGCTACGCCAAGGACTCGACCACGCCGTTGCCCCCCGGAACCCTGAAGGGAACCAAGGGCACGATCCCCGGCGCCGAGGCCAAGGGTGACTTCAAGAAGAACCTGGTGAAGCTCGCCCCGAAGCTCAAGGTCTTCAGCTACGCCGCTGAGTCCTATGACGCGGTCGTCACGTCGGCTCTGGCTGCCATCGCAGCCGGCGACGACTCCGGCGAGGCCATCGCGGCCAAGCTGCCCAGCGTCACCGAGGGCGGCGAGAAGTGCACGACGTTCGCCGACTGCGCCAAGCTGCTCAAGGATGACAAGAACGCCGACATCGACTACGACGGCGTCTCCGGACCCATCGAGCTCGGCAAGACGGGCAGCCCGACGGCCGCCTCGATCGGCATCTACGAGTACGACGGCGACAACAACTACAACCCGGTCGAGTTCATCTCCGGCAGCATCTGATCAGTCAGCTGATTTGAGCGTGTAGTTCAGTCCAGAAGTCAGTACGGCCCCGGCGCCTCGGCACCGGGGCCGTGCTGCGTCCCCTCGCGAGTCACTCCGACACCCCTGGCGAGTCACTTCGTTGCAGCCGAGGAGTCACTGAGTCGCCGCCGAGGGCCGCTGTGCGACCGCCGGGACTCACCACTACGGCGTCGACCAGCAACGCGCGGTGCTTCAGCGGTGACGGAGTGACTCCCCACTGGTGACGGAGTGACTCGCGAGGGGTGACGGAGTGACTCCCGAGGGTCAGGCGTCCTTCTTGCCCAGCGTGCCGAGATAGAGCTCGATGACCTTGGGATCGGTGGCCAGGTCGCGGCCGGTGCCGGAGTAGGCGTTGCGGCCCTGGTCGAGCACGTAGGCACGGTCACAGATCTGCAGGCAGCGTGACGCGTTCTGCTCGACCATGACGACAGAGACGCCCGCCTTGTTGATGTTGCGGGTCTGCACGAACACCTCGTCCTGCAGCACGGGGGACAGGCCGGCCGAGGGCTCGTCGAGCAACAGCACCGACGGGTCCATCATCAGAGCCCGGCCCATCGCCACCATCTGACGCTCGCCACCGGACAGCTGCCCGGCGCGCTGCTTGCGGCGCTCGCCGAGTCGGGGGAAGATCCCGGTCACGAACTCGAACCGCTCGCCGAACTTCTTGGGCTCCTGGTAGCAGCCCATCTCCAGGTTCTCCTCGATGGTCAGGCTCGGGAACACGTTGTTGTTCTGCGGCACGAAGCCGATGCCCTTGGTCACGAGCTGGTCGGCGCGCTGGTTGGTGATCTCGTGACCCTTGAGCGTCACGGTGCCCTCGTGGATCTTCACGAGGCCGAACATGGCCTTCAACAGGGTCGACTTGCCAGCACCGTTGGGGCCGATGATGCCCACCAGCTCACCGTCCTGGCAGTACAGGTCAGCGCCGTTGAGGATGTTGACCCCCGGCAGGTACCCGGCGATCAGGTTGTCCGCGCGGAGCACCGCACCGTCGGCATGGGCCAGGTGCTTGTCGCGCTCCTCGTCGGTGGCGGTCTCGCTCATCGCTTCTCCTCCTCGGCATCGAGCTCGGCTGCTGCCTCGGCCTCGATGGCCTCCTCGTTGATCTCGGTCAGGTCCGAGTCGTGGTGCGCACCGAGGTAGGCATCGATGACGGCCTGGTTTGCCATGACCGATGCGGGCGTGCCCTCGGCGACGATCTGCCCCTGGGCCATGACGATGACCCAGTCGGAGATGTCGCGCACCATGTCCATGTCGTGCTCGACGAACAGCACGGTACGACCCTCGTCGCGAAGCGACTTCACGTGACCGAGCAACGACTGCTTCAACGCCGGATTGACGCCCGCCATCGGCTCGTCGAGCATGATCAGCTCCGGATCGACCATCAGTGCACGAGCCATCTCCAGCAGCTTGCGCTGTCCACCGGACAGCGACCCGGCGAAGTCCTCGCGCTTGGCGTCGAGCTTGAACCGGGCGAGCAGGGCATCGGCACGCACGGTGATGTCCTCCTCCTGCTTGCTCCACAGGCCCTTGAACGGCGCTGACCAGAATCTCTCGCCGCGCTGGCCGGTCGCGCCGAGGCGCATGTTCTCGATGACCGTCAGCTTCGACAGCACCTTGGTCAGCTGGAAGGTGCGGACCATGCCGGACCGGGCCACCTTGAACGCCGGCAGCTTGGCCAGGTTGCGATCGTTGAAGGCCCACTGCCCGGTGTCGGGCTCGTCGAATCCGGTGAGCAGGTTGAACAAGGTGGTCTTGCCCGCTCCGTTGGGTCCGATGAGCGCGGTGATGACACCACGCTGGATCTCGATGCGATCGACGTCGACGGCCTTCAGGCCACCGAACTGGCGGGTGATGGTGCTGCCCTTGACGATCGGATCGGGCTTGCTCGCACCCGGTTCGTGGGCGACGTCGTCCAGGAACGCCTGGGCCGTGGCTGCCCGGGTCGCTGCCGGGGAGGCACCGGCGGTCTCGTGTGCCGCGTGAGCGGTGGAATGGTCGTGTGCCGCGTCCGCGGCGGGGGTGTCATCGGGCATCGATCGCAATCTCCCTTCGATCGCCGAAGATCCCCTGAGGTCGATAGATCATCAGCAACATGAGTCCGCCACCGAGCACGACGAATCGCACCAGACTGGCCTGGGTGTTGGTCATCAGCCAGTCCGGGATGAACGGATCGGCGCCCGAGGTGAGCTGGCCGAAGATCGAACCGAGCCCGGCCACGAGGAACCAGAACAGCATCGAGCCGACCACGGGGCCGAGCACGCGAGCAGCACCACCGACGAGCAGGGCGGCGTAGCCGTAGAAGGTGAACGTGGTGTTGAAGTCGGTCGGCACGGCCGAGCCCTGCTTCAGGATGTGGAACATGCCGGCGAGTCCGCCGAACAGCCCGCCGAGGATGAGGGACTGCATCTTGTAGCTGAACACGTTCTTGCCCAACGAGCGGACGGCGTCCTCGTCCTCACGGATCGAGCGCAGCACGCGGCCCCAGGGGCTGCGCATCAGCGCCCAGACCAGCAGGCAGCCGAGGGCGACCAGGGTCCAGCCGACCGTCAGCGACCACAGGTCGTTGCGGCCCCACGACACGATCTTGAGGTCGAGCCCGCCGCCGTAGGGGTTCAGCTTCTGGAATCCGTCGGCGAATCCGGTCAGGCCGTTGGATCCACCGAACAGGTCCTTGAACTCCACCGCCCCGAGGATGAGGCGAATGACCTCTGCGGACGCGATCGTGACGATGGCGAGGTAGTCCGCGCGCAGTCGCAGTGTCGGGACACCGAGGATGAACGAGAGGATGACGGTCGTGAACAGGCCGATGAAGATCGCCAGGAAGAACGGCAGATCGAACTGCACGACGCTCACCGCCAGGCCGAAGGCGGCGACGGCCATGAATCCGGCCTGACCGAAGTTCAGCAGACCGGTGTAGCCGAACTGGATGTTGACGCCGATCGCGGCGAGCGCGAAGACGATGGCCTGCGGTCCCAGTGCCTGCGACAGGGCGGCGTCGATGACTTGTCCGATGTCCATGGTGACCGCTATCCGATCCGTTGGGTTCGGCCCAGGATGCCCTGGGGTCTGACGAGGAGGATGAGGATGAGCAGCAGCAGCGGGCCCACGTCCTTGATGGACGCCGGCACGCCGAACAGCGGTCCGACCTCATCGACCAGGCCGATGATGATCGACCCGATCAGCGCGCCGTAGATCGTGCCGAGGCC
>JBBSRN010000166.1:0-5336 GCA_038242985.1 Propionibacteriales bacterium
CTAGACGAGGCCCTTGTCGGAGAGCCACTGCTTGGCCAGCTCGGCCGGAGCAGCCTTGTCGGCGCCCTGGTTCTGCGAGTTGAGGTCGAGCAGGTCCTCGGTGGTCAGCGCTGCGGAGACCTCGTTCAGCACCTTGGTGACCTTGTCGTCGGCCTTCTTGTCGCTGATCAGCGGCAGGACCTGCTGCGCGGCGATCATGTTCTTGGGATCCGCCAGCGTGACGAGGTCGTTCTCCTTGATCGCCGGGGTGGTCGAGTAGATGTCGGCGACGTCGACCTTGCCGTCCAGCAGCGCCTTGAGGGTGGCCGGGCCGCCGCCGTCGCTGATCGAGGTGAACGCGATGTCCTTGATGCCGTAGATCTTCTCCATGCCGGGCACTCCGTAGGCGCGAGTCTTGAACTCCGGGTTGGCACCGATCTTGAGACCGTCGACACCCTTGAGGTCGCCGATCGTCTTCAGCTTGTTCTTCTTCGCGTAGGCGGCTGTGACGTTCAGGGAGTCCTTGTCCTCGGCCTTGGAGGGCTCGAGGGCCTTCAGACCGCTGGGCAACGCCTGGTCCAACGCTGTGGTGACCTCGTCGGCCGACGTGGCGGTCGCCTTGGCCTCGAAATAGGTCAGCAGATTGCCCGAGTACTCCGGCACGAGGTCGATCTCGCCGTTCTGCAGTGCCTTGACATAGACCTCGCGCGCACCGATGTTGAGCTTCTTCTGGACCTTCACCCCCTTGGCCTCGAGGGCCTGAGCGTAGATCTCGGCAAGGATCTCGTTCTCGGGGAACGCTGCCGAGCCGACCGTGACGGTGCCCGTCGCGGACTTGCTGTCGGACGTGCCGGAGGACTCGGTGGGATCGCCGCCGCATGCAGCCAGCGACAGGGCCAGGGTGGTGGCCGCAGCGAGGGCGGCGAGCTTCTTCAGGTTCATGTGTCTTTTCCTCTTCGTGGTGGGTCAGGCATGACGGATCAGGCAGTGGAGGGTTGTGGAGCGGGGCGACGGCCGGTCGCGACGCCCTGGAGCACGGCGAAGACGCCATCGAGCGCCAGGGCGAGCACGATGACGAGGACTGACCCAGCCGCCATCTGGGCGTAGTCGCCGATGGCCTGGCCGTTGATGATGTAGGTGCCGAGGCCGCCAAGACCGACGAACGCGGCCACCGTGGTCGTCGCCACGACCTGCAGCACCGACGACCGGATGCCGCCGACGATGATCGGGAGGCCGAGGGGAATCTCGACCTTGCGCAGGATCTGCATCTCGGTCATGCCCACCGACCGGGCGGCGTCGATGGTCTGCCGGTTGACGGACTCGACGCTGGAGTACGCGCCGGCCAGCATGGGCGGCACCGCCAGCACCACGAGCGAGATCAGGGGCCCGGTCAGCCCGATCCCGACGATCAGCGAGAGCGCGGTCAGCAGCCCCAGCGTGGGAAGCGCACGCACCGACCCCGTGATCGCGACGGCCACGCTGCGAAAGCGGCCGGTGTGGCCGATCCACAGGCCCAGCGGGATCGCGATCACGCCGCCGATCGCGATCGTCTCGGCGGTGTAGAGCAGGTGCTCGGCGAGCCGGTTCGGGATGCCGTCCGCGCCGTTGTAGTTGATCGAGTCGGTCAGGAAACCGATGGTGTCCGAGACGACGCTCATGCCGTCACCCCCGTGAAAAAGACAGAGTACGCAGATGCCGGCATGAGCCGCAGCCCATGGTTCGCTCGCTGACGCTCGCTCATGCGGCTGTCCCCTTCGTCAGGCTCAGACGACGAGCAGGTCTGACCGGAGCCTGCGCGTGCGACCACGGCATCAGCAGCCGTCCGGCCAGGACCAGCAGCAGGTCGAGCAGGATGGCCAGCACCACGATGGCCAGGATGCCGATGACGATCTCGGTCTGGAAGTCACGACGGAATCCGTCGGTGAACAACGAGCCAAGGTTGCTGACACCCACCAGGGTGGCCACGCTGAGCATGCTGACCGTGCTGACCGACACGACCCGCAGACCGGCCAGCAGCACCGGGCCGGCCAGAGGCAGCTCGACCTGGAAGATCCGCTGGGTGCGGGAGAAGCCAGCGGCCGACGCCGCGTCGAGCACGGCCGGCGACACCGATCCGAACGCGTCGGCCGTGCTGCGCACCATGATCGCCGCTGCGTAGGTCGACAGCGCGATCAGCACGTTGATGACGCTGAGGAAACCGGTGCCCAGCAGGGGCGGCAGCAGCACGAACACCGCGAGCGAGGGGATCGTGTAGAGCACGCCGACAGCCGCGAGGGATGCCCCGCGAATGCGCGGATGCTCGTTGGCGTACCAACCGATCGGCAGCGACACGGCGAAACCGATCGCCGTCGAGACGACACTGATCCACGCGTGCCGGAAGAACAGCCCGCGGACCACGTCGACGTTGTCGAGGAACCACGTCATGCCGGCTCGTTCACGTCGAGCACCCCGGCGGCCTTGCCGGTGCCGTCGACGAGGACCTTGACGCCGTCGCGGTCCTCCACGTGCAACGACCGGGCGCCCTTGTCGAGCCCGATGAAGCTGCGCACGAAGTCGTCGGCGGGGTCGGCGATGATCTCAGCCGGTGCGCCGACCTGTGCCACGACGCCGCCGGTCCGGAGGATGACGACCTGGTCGCCGAGCAGGAAGGCCTCGTCGATGTCGTGGGTGACGAACACGATGGTCTTGTCGAGCTCGCGCTGCAGGCGCAGCAGCTCCTGCTGCAGCTCGTCGCGCACGATCGGGTCGACCGCACCGAACGGCTCGTCCATCAGCAGGATGTTCGGATCGGTGACCAGCCCGCGGGCCACGCCGACCCGCTGCTGCTGGCCGCCGGACAGCTGGCTCGGGTACCGATTCGCCTCGGACTCGCTCAGACCGACGGTCGGCAGGATCGCCATCGACCGCTCGCGCGCCTCGCCCTTGCTCGCGCCGTTGAGCCGAAGCACCGTGCCGATGTTGTCGATCACGGTGCGGTGCGGGAGCAGGCCGGCGTGCTGCATGACGTAGCCGATGCTGCGACGCAGCTCGACCTTGTCCTTCGTGGCGATGTCGACGTCGTCGATGAGCACCTGCCCACCGGTCGGGTCGACCATCCGGTTGACCATGCGCAGCAGGGTGGTCTTGCCGCAGCCGGACGAACCGACGAACACCGTGGTGCTGCGGGACGGGAGGACGAGCGAGAAGTCGCCCACCGCCTCCGTCCCGTCAGGGAAGGTCTTCTCGATGGAGCGGTACTCGATCATGCGGTCCTCTTTGGAGGTAGGCAGTCAATTCGGGTCGCCCGACGAAAGGCTCCGAACAGTCTGACCGCATCTGCGGTGATCGGCAACGCAACGGTGGCGGCGCGGCGGCCCGTCGAGGCCGTTTTGTCTGGGCGGCCGGACGTGCGTTAGAGTGACAGCCGCGGTTCGCCGCAGCATGAGGCCTCGTGGCGCAGTTGGTTAGCGCGCCGCCCTGTCACGGCGGAGGTCGCGGGTTCGAGTCCCGTCGAGGTCGCCAAAACCCACATGTTCTTCGGAACATGTGGGTTTTTGCTTGCCCGCGGGGCATGCTCGATCCATGGAACCGCTCACCCTGGAGACCCTGCCCGAGGACTGGGCGCGCGCGCTGTGCGTCGTGGCCCATCCTGACGACCTGGAGTTCGGCGCGGCCGCCGCTGTCGCCCGCTGGACCGACCAGGGCAAGACCGTCGGCTACGCGATGGTGACCAGCGGCGAGGCGGGCATCGACGGCCTGCACCCCGATGAGTGCCGCCCGCTGCGCGAGGCCGAGCAGATCGCCTCGGCCCAGGTGGTGGGAGTCGATCACGTGGAGTTCCTCGGCCAGTGCGACGGCGTCCTGGAGTACGGCGCGCCGCTGCGGGCGGTCATTGCCGCCGCCGTGCGGCGGTTTCGTCCCGACGTGGTCGTGACCGGCAACTTCCGCGACACGTGGGGCGGCCGCAGCCTGAACCAGGCCGATCACATCGCCGTGGGGCGTGCCGTGCTCGATGCGGTGCGCGACGCCGGGAACCGTTGGGTCTTTCCCGAGCAGCTGACCGACGGGGTCGAACCGTGGGGCGGCGTGGGGGCGGTCTTCGCCTTCGGCTCTCCTGAGTCCACGCACGGCGTCGACGTCACCGACACCTTCGAACGCGGCGTCGCCTCGCTGGAGGCCCACGGCGCCTACATCGAGGGTCTCGGCTGGGAGCACTTCGATCCCCGTGAGTTCCTGGAGGGAATGTCCCGCCCGACGGGTCAGCGCCTCGGCGTCGCGCACGCCGCAGCATTCGAGCTGTTCGACATGGGCTGGGGCGCGTGACCCCTCGCGAGTCACTGCGTCACCCCTCGCGAGTCACTGCCTCACCCCTCGCGAGTCACTGCGTCACCCCTCGCGAGTCACTTTCGTCCCGCCACGGAGTCACTCCGGCGCGTGGTGGGGCACAGTGAGGCTCATGACCGGCCCCACTCGTCCTGACCTCGCCGCCCGTGTCCGCGAGCAGATGCCCGCCCTGCTCGACGATCTCGAGCACCTGGTCCGCATCCCGTCGGTGTGGGCCCAGCCGGAGCACCACGAGGACGTGCGCCACTGCGCCCGCGAGGTCGAGCGACTGCTGCGTGAGGCCGGCTTCGCCGAGACGAAGATCGTCGAGGCTGGTGGCGCCCCGGCGGTGATCGCGCACCACCCCGCGCCGGCCGGAGCACCCACCGTGCTGCTGTACGCGCACCACGACGTCCAACCGACCGGGGACCCCGCGCTGTGGACGTCGCCGCCGTTCGAGCCGACTCGCCGCGGCGATCGCCTGTACGCCCGCGGTGCCGCTGACGACAAGGCCGGTCTCGCCGCGCACCTGGCGGCATTCCGCGCTCACGACGGCCGTCCGCCGGTTGGTGTCACGGTGTTCGTCGAGGGTGAGGAGGAGTCCGGATCGCCCTCGCTGGTCGCGCTTCTGGAGGCACACCGCGACGAGCTGGCGGCCGACGCGATCGTGATCGCCGACTCGGCGAACTGGGACATCGGCGTGCCGGCCCTCACCGTGACGTTGCGCGGACTGGTCGACTGCGAGGTCACCGTCCGCACGCTGGACCACGCCGTTCACTCAGGCATCTGGGGCGGCGTCGTGCCCGATGCCCTCACCACCTTGTGCCGGCTGCTCGCCACCTTGCACGCGCCCGACGGGTCCGTGGCGATCGAGGGCCTGCACCACGGCACGGCCGCCGACCTGGAGTACCCAGAGGACCGGCTCCGCGCCGAGTCATCGGTGCTGGAAGGCGTCCAACAGATCGGGACCGGATCGGCGGTGCAGCGCCTGTGGGCCGAGCCGGCGGTGAGCGTCATCGGCATCGACGCCCCCGCGGTCGCGACGGCGTCCAACA
>JBBSRN010000167.1:0-5287 GCA_038242985.1 Propionibacteriales bacterium
TCGAGGCGCTCCGCGAGCTCTACGGCGACCGGGTCGAGGCTCCTGTCGACGCGCACGTCACCCGGTGGCAGGACGACCCGTTCAGTCGGGGGTCCTACGCCTACATGACGGTTGGTTCCACTCCGAAGGACCACGACCTGCTGGCCGTGCCCATCGGCGGCGTGCTCCACCTGGCCGGCGAGACGACCTGGACAGAGGACCCGGCCACCGTCACCGCAGCCTTCCGCTCGGGCCACCGCGCCGCCGAGAACGTCCTTGGTCATGAGGTCCCGATCGGCGACGCGTACCGGACATGAGACAGCCGGTGCACTGTCCGTGCCTGAGCGGGCTGGAGTACGAGGCGTGCTGCGGAAGACTGCACGGCGGCGAGGCGATCGCCTCGACCGCTGAGCAGCTGATGCGGTCGAGATACAGCGCATTCGCTCGTGGCGACCGCGACTACCTGCTTGCGACGTGGCACCCGAGCACGCGGCCGGACGACCTGGTCCTGGACGACCAGATCCGCTGGTACCGCCTCGACATCCTCGCGACGTCGGCCGGAACACCGTTCGACACCACCGGCACCGTGGAGTTCGAGGCCTTTCGCAAGGATCCGGCCGGCAGTGGCTCCCAGCACGAGATCAGCCGGTTCATCCGGGCCGACGGCCGCTGGCTCTACGTCGACGGCCACCGCTGATCCGTTCGGGCCAGTCACGCCGGGACCGAAGTCATCTCCACTCCCCCCGATCGTGACCTGCGGCACACCCGCGTCGTTGGTGACTGCAGAACAGGTCGGCCACCGTCCTGTCGAGCACCGGGAGAATCATGCGCGCACGTCGTCTGCTGTCCGTCCTCGTCGCGTCGGCGATGGGCGCCACCGCCCTCGGTGCCGTGAGCAGCACCGCGGAAGCAGCCGACGCCTTCACCGTGACGACGTTGCACTTCACGGTGAAGATCGGACCCACCAACGACACCGTGTGCGACGTCGTCGGCGATCTCTACCTGCCCAGCAAGGCGTCCGCCTCCAGGCCGGTGCCGGCGATCCTGACGACCAACGGCTTCGGCGGCTCCAAGGACGACCAGGCAGGCACCGGCGAGCTGTTCGCCAAGCGCGGCTACGCCGTGCTCAGCTATTCCGGTCTCGGCTTCGGCGGCTCGGACTGCAAGATCACGCTGGACGATCCGGACTTCGACGGCAAGGCCGCCAGCCAGCTGGTCAGCTACCTCGGCGGGAAGTCCGGCATCGCGTTCACCGACGACCAGCACACCGTCGCCGCTCCGGTGCAGAAGAGCGTGCTGCGGGACGTTCGCGACAACGCCGGCAAGGCGTCGGCGCACGATCCCCGGGTCGGGATGATCGGCGGCTCCTACGGCGGGCAGGTGCAGTACGCGGCCGCGTCGATCGACAAGCGCATCGACACCATCGTCCCGCTCATCACCTGGACCGATCTGTCGTACTCGCTCTCGCCCAACAACACCGCCCAGATCCCGGCCCGGACCAAGGGCGTGTCCACGTCCACACCCGGCGCCGCCAAGCTGGTGTGGGCGCTCGGCTTCTCCGGCCTGGGCCTGCTGAACGGCACGCAGAACGCCCCGACCGATCCGACGCGGCTGGTCGGGTGCCCGAACTTCGCCGACTTCGTGTGCCCGGCGCTGGCTACCGCCGCCGCCACGGGCACGCTCGACACGGCCTCGATCAAGGCCTTGCGGCACGCGTCGCTGGCCACCTATGCGAAGAAGGTGACCATCCCGACCCTGATCATGCAGGGCCAGAGCGACACGCTGTTCAACCTCAACGAGGGCATCGCGGCGTACCGGATGCTGAAGAAGCAGAAGACGCCGGTCAAGATGGTCTGGTTCAACGGCGGTCACTCCGGGCCCAACGCGCCCGGCGAGATCGACTTCACCCACCTGGACGTCAAGAACCAGCATCTCGCCAAGCGGGTGGCCGACTGGTTCGACCACTACCTGAAGAAGACGGGCGCCAGCACCGGACCGGAGTTCACGTACTTCCGCGACTGGGTCTCCTACAGCGGAAACGCCAAGCCGGCGTACGCCACCTCGAGCGCCTACCCCGTGGGCCGACGCACGGCGTTCACGCTGGCCGGCAAGAAGGCGCTGACGCCTGCCACCCGCGCCGCCGCACCCGGGGTCGCGAGGTTCACGACACCGGTCGCCGGGATCCCCACCTCGACCGACCCACTCGACGTCATCGGTCGCGAGCTCCCCCTGCCGGAGGTCGATCTTCCCGGCACGTTCGCCCAGTGGACGACGAGCGCCCTGACCAAGCCGCTGGACGTCGTGGGTTCACCCACCATGAAGCTGCAGGTCTCGGCACCGACGGTCGTGCCCACCCAGGGCGCCGACGTCGGCAAGCTGGTGCTGTTCGCGAAGATCGCCGACATCGCTCCGGACGGCAAGGCCACCATCGTGCGGAACCTGGTCGCGCCGGTGCGGGTGCCTGACGCCACGAAGCCGTTCACGGTGACGCTGCCGGCCTTCGCGCACCGGTTCGACCGGGGCCACCGCCTGCGGCTGATCGTGGCCGGAGGATCCACCAACTACCGCGGTGGCCTGACGCCGACTCCGGTGACGATCGCCCTCGGCAGCCCGGCGCAGTCGCTGACCGTGCCGACCCGCTGAGCGCCACCGGCTGGGGCCGGGCCTGACGGTCCCCCGCCGGTCAGTAGTCGCGGCAGCCGCCTCCGCCGAGTCGCGCCAGTCCTTCGCGGTCGCCGGGACCCCAGTCCGTCACCCCGAGCTCGCCCTGCGGCTGCATGAGCTCACCCTCGGCGTCGACATGATCCAGACCGACCAGGTGGCCCAGCTCGTGCAGGACGACGGCGCGGACCAGGTCACGACCCATCGGCTCGCGCAGGACGCGCTTCATCTGCGGACCGTCCAGCGTCACCGCACCGGTGTCGAACCACTGGCTGCCCCGGATCGACACGCTCCCACCGACGCCCGCCACCGAACCCTTCAGATCCTCGATCTCGGCGGGGTCGCTCCAGGCGATCAGCACCGGGCCGTTCGATCCGGGCGCGGAGCCCCTGTCCCTGGACGGCGACTCGTCGGTGTGACCGTCCTCGACGAACGTCAGACCGGTCGCGGCCCCGACCGACGCGAGCGCCTCGGACACGATCTCGTCGGCACCGTCGACGGCCGTGCGGGCGTTGACCACGACATGGATGGGCGCGCAGGGGTCGTACCGCACCGGCCGGTCGTCCACGGTCTGCACGAAGGCGTGCGACCCGGTGGTGTCGACCGACGGCGGTAGCGCCAGCGGCGCGGACCGGGCGTCGGACGGCCGGACGCTGGCGGTTCCCTGGAGACGGGCCTCGATGGCCGGTGCGGCCGACAGCCCCACCGTCGCGAGCACGATGGCCACGAGCGACACGGTGCCGCGGCGACCCATCGAGAACATGCCGCCATTGTCGGCGACGGTCCCAACCGGATCGATGAGTCGCTACGGTGACCACGTGACCGAGACCGATGCCGTCACTCTCGAAGGTGGGACCAGATGACCGTGCTCGTGGTGGGCGAAGGCCTCGTCGACGTCGTGCATCACGACGACGGCGGCACCTCCGAGCACGTCGGCGGCTCTCCCTACAACGTCGCACGTGGCCTGTCCCGGCTCGGCGTCGAGACCCATCTGGTCTGTCAGTTCGCCGACGACGACCACGGGCGCCTCCTCGCCGACGGCCTCGAGGAGTCCCACGTCCGTCACGGCGGTCCGGACCCATCGATGCACCGCACCTCCACTGCCGTGGCGCGGGTGGATGCCAGCGGCAGTGCGCGCTACGACTTCGACGTCACGTGGCAACCGGCGTCGTTGCCTGATCCCGGCGCGTTCGACGCCCTCCACGTCGGCTCGCTCGGCACCCTGATCGAGCCGGGCGCGGCCCAGCTCGCCGACCTCGTCGTCATGGCCGACGTCCTGGGTGTCCCGGTGTCCTTCGATCCGAACGTCCGGCTGTCGGTCGTCGCCGATCCACAGATCTGGCAGGCCGTGTTCGCCCGGTTCGCGCCGTACGCACGGATCATCAAGATGAGCGACGAGGACGCCGCCGTGCTGTTCCCCGACGTCGCGCCACCAGATCTCGCGCGGCGCCTGGCATCCGAAGGTGCTCTGGTCGCCATCACCCAGGGTGCCGGTGGCGCACTCATCGCCCAGCAGGACCAGCTCGCCGTCATCGAGGCGCCGGTCGTCCAGGTGGTCGACACCATCGGGGCCGGCGACACCTTCATGGCCGCGATGCTGGCCTGGAGCGCCGCCTACGACTGGCCGGCCGCCGCCGAGCTCGACGTGACCGAGCTGGTCGACCTGGGCACGTACGCAGCGCGGGCGGCGGCCATCACCTGCTCACGCGCCGGCGCCGACCTGCCGTGGATCGAGGAGGTCGACGGCTGAGCCCCGCCGAGGATGTGCACCGCGTGGACGACACGACGGCGTTCACGGCGGAGCGCCCGCGTCTGGTGCGCCTGGCCGCGCGGATGCTCGCAGATCCGGTCGAGGCCGAGGACGTCGTCCAGCAGGCCTGGCTCCGACTGCACCACTCGACTGCCGACATCGACACGCTCCCGGCCTGGCTCACGACGGTCACGTCTCGCCTGTGCCTGGATCGCCTCCGGGCCCGCATCCCGTCGCCCCGGGCCGACATCGGTGCGGCAGGCACCGCGCCCGACCCCGCCGACGGCGTGCTGCTGGCCGACGCGGTCGGCCTCGCCCTGCAGGTGCTGCTCGACCGGCTGACCCCGAGAGAACGCGTCGCCCTCGTGCTGCACGACAGCTTCGGATTCGACTTCGAGACCATCGGCCGGGCCCTCGACACCAGTGCGGTCGTCGCCCGCAAGCTCGCCTCCCGCGCCCGCAGCAAGATCGGCCCACCGGAGGACGACGGCAGGCTGGCCCGGTGGGAGGTCGTCGACGCCTTCATGACCGCTGCGCGGGAGGGCAACTTCGAGCGGCTGCTGGAGCTGCTCGCACCGGATGCGTCAGTGGCCGGTGATGCATCCGCGGTGCTGGCCGGAACTCCCGCCACGATCACCGGACAGCACGAGGTGGCCAGCTTCTTCGACGGTGCAGCCGCCGCTGCCCTCCCGGTCTTCGTCGACGATCGGCCCGGAGCCGCGTGGTTCCACCGCGGGACGGCCCGGGTGGCCTTCGACTTCACCATCACCGGTGGTGTCGTGCACCGCATCGACTTCCGGGCCGATCGGGAGATCCTGGCGCAAATCACCCGGCGCGACGGCGGTGCGCAGCGCAGCTGACGTCCGCGCCGTCACACTCATGGCGGGTGGACCGTCA
>JBBSRN010000168.1:0-5266 GCA_038242985.1 Propionibacteriales bacterium
GATCGCCGGCGGTGCGCCGAAGGAACGATCGTGGTCGGTCGGCACCGTCCTGCTGGCGCTCGGAGCCATCGGGCTGGTCACGGCGGCCATCATCTTCGTGTCCCGCTCGTGGAGCTCGATCGGGCTGGTCGGCAAGGCCTTGGTGCTCGCCGCCGCGACGGCAGCCGTGATCGCCGCAGCCGGATGGGTCACCCGGCGTCCGTTGCGGGCGTCCGCGGAGGCGCTGTGGGCGGTGGCGTTCGCGCTGCTCGCCCTCGACATCGGCGGCGCCCGGTCAGAGGGCCTGTTCAACCTCGACGCCGCGTCGGCCGCATGGGTCACGGCGATCAGTGGGGTGGCCCTGGCCCTCGCCGGCGCTGCGGTCGTGCGCTGGGCCCGACCGCACGTCTCGGTCGATCTGATCAGCCCTGCGATCGCCGCAGTGCTCGCGGTGGGAGCCGCAGGCGCCGGCGCGGCCGGCATCGGTGCGAATGGCGACGGTGGGTATGGCGACGGTGCGGGCGGGCGGATCTTCTGGCACCTGTTCGCCGGCCTGCTCGTGGTCGGGGTGCTCGGCCTCGTGCTGCGCTTCAGCGGTTCAGGGCTCATCGCGATCGGGTCACGGGTCGTCGTCGGAGGCTTCTACGTCGCGTCGGCCGGATTCGCCTTCGCGGAGGCCGTCGAGCACCCGTCGTTGACCGAGCTGGTGGGTGATCTGCACGGCGCGCCGCTGCTCGTCGTCAGCCTCGTGGCCCTGGCGGCGGCCTGGACCATCCCCGTCCTGCGGGCCGTGATGACGGTGGTCGCGGTCACCGGGGCCGGGCTGCTGGTCGTGATCCCCGCTGCCGAGGCAGGGGATGCCGACGGCGGTTGGCTCGCGGTGGCGGGTCTGGCGCTCGTGCTGTCGGTGGCCGGGATGCGCGGTGCCGGCGGGTGGTCCTCGGGCCTGCGCTGGGGAGCGGTGCTGCCGGCTGCCGGTCTGCTCGGGCTGCTGGGCTGGTGGGTGTCGGCCGTCCTCGAGGCCTGCTCCCGGGCGCTCGACGACGTCGACGGGCTCGCCGCCGCCGATCGCGTCCAGACCACGGCCCGTGAGCTCGGCGTGATCGCGTCGATCGTCTGCGCCGTGGCGATCGTGATCGTGACGTGGGTCGTGTCGCACTGGCCCGGTCTGCCTGCACTGGCCGACGCTCGGCGTCCGGGGCTGGCGGCGGTGACGGCGATCTCGATCGTCGGGGTCGTGCTGTCCGCCCGATCACCGTGGTGGCTCCTCGCGGCCGTGCTCGTGCTGCTGGCAGCGTCGGCGGTGGTCCTCGCTCGTCGGCCCGGTACTCGTCGGCCCGGTACTCGCCGGCCCGGTACGGGGGAACCCGATTCCCGATGGCTGTACGTCCTCGCCGGCGCTGCCGCCCTGGCGGCCCTGGCGACATCGACGGCAACGCCGTGGGTCATGGCCGTGACCTGGGTGGTCCTCGGCCTGGGTGCCCTCGCCGTGGCCCTGCTCGATGGCGCGTCGCCGGAGCGGCAGATCGGGGCCGTGGTCGCCACGGCCCTGGTTGCCACCGGCGTCGGCCGGGGGATCGACGCGGCCGGCGGACCGTGGTCCGCGGTGGTGCTCGTCGCACTGGCACTCGCGTCCATCGGGCTGTTCTCCTCGGTGCGCGCGCCCGCCGTCGTCAGGCGTCCGCTCGAGCTCGGCTCGGGGGTCGCCGTGCTGTTCACGGCGTGCTCTGCGGACTCGGTCGCCTTGGCGGCGATCTGCTGGGCCGTCGTCGGCACGGTTCTCGCGGCGATCGCGATGGTTGCCGGCGATCGCCGGTGGTACGTCTGGCCGTCGATTGCCGCCTTCGTCGCGTCCTACGTGCTGCTCGTGATCGACACCGGCTTCGCGTTCGTCGAGGCCTACACCCTGCCGCCGGCCGCGGCGGCACTCGCCGGTGGCGTGATGCTGCTGCGCAGCCGGCCGCAGACCTCGTCGTGGGCGGCCCTCGGTCCCGGCTTGGCGCTGGCGATGCTGCCCAGCCTGCCCCAGGCGCTGGCCGACCCCACCGGACTGCGAGCCCTGCTGCTGGGACTGGGCGCGGTCGGGGTGCTGGCAGTGGGCCTGTGGCTCGGCCGGCAGGCGCCATTCCTGCTCGGTGCGGTGGTCGCGCTGCTCGTCGTGCTGTTCAACATCGGTCCCTATGCCAACGCGGCTCCACGGGTGGTCGTGATCTCGATCGTCAGCGTGGTGCTGGTGGGCCTCGGCATCACGTGGGAGGACCGGGTGCGAGACGGCCGGCGGGTCCTCGCGTTCGTCAGACAGATGCGCTGACGCGAACAGCGGTACTGGGCTTCTCTCCCGATCCGATGTATCTTGACGTCAAGAGACATTATCGAGATTCATGGGAACGTCGGTTCGACTTAGGTAGACCTGACCACGCGCCTCCGGGCGATCTGCGGGCAGGATGGGAACCGACCCTGTGCGCGAAGGAGACCTCATCATGGCCGTCGACAGCTTCAACTCCCGGGACACCCTCACCGTCGGTGAGCAGACCTACGACTACTTCCGGCTCGGGGCGGTGACCGGCGACGGCCTCGATGTCTCGACGCTGCCCTTCAGCCTCAAGGTGCTGCTGGAGGCGCTGCTGCGCACCGAGGACGGTGCCAACATCACCGCCGACGACATCACCGCGCTCGCCGGCTGGGACGCGGACGCCGAGCCCGACACGGAGATCCAGTTCACGCCTGCCCGCGTGATCATGCAGGACTTCACCGGCGTGCCCTGCGTCGTCGACCTCGCCACGATGCGTGAGGCGATGGTCGATCTCGGTGGTGACCCGAGCAAGATCAACCCGCTGGCACCTGCGGAGATGGTGATCGACCACTCGGTCATCGCCGACGTCTTCGGCACTCCCGACGCCTTCGAGCGCAACGTCGAGATCGAGTACGAGCGCAACGGCGAGCGGTACAAGTTCCTGCGTTGGGGCCAGGGCGCGTTCGACGACTTCAAGGTCGTCCCGCCGGGCACCGGCATCGTGCACCAGGTCAACATCGAGAAGCTCGCCCGCGTCGTGTTCGACAAGGACGGCGTCGTCTACCCCGACTCCTGCGTCGGCACCGACTCGCACACCACGATGGTCAACGGCCTCGGCGTCGTCGGCTGGGGCGTCGGCGGCATCGAGGCCGAGGCCGCCATGCTGGGCCAGCCGATCAGCATGCTGATCCCGCGCGTGGTGGGCTTCAAGCTCACCGGCGAGCTGCCCGAGGGCGCCACCGCGACCGACCTGGTGCTCACGATCACCGAGCAGCTGCGCGAGCACGGTGTCGTCGGCAAGTTCGTGGAGTTCTACGGACCCGGCGTCAGTGCGGTCCCGCTGGCCAACCGCGCCACGATCGGCAACATGAGCCCGGAGTACGGCTCGACCATCGCGGTCTTCCCGATCGATGAGGAGACCTCCAAGTACATGCGGCTCACCGGTCGCAGCGAGGAGCACATCGACCTCGTCGAGGCCTACGCCAAGCAGCAGGGCCTGTGGCACGACCCCGACCACGAGCCGCGGTTCTCTGAGTACCTCGAGCTCGATCTCGGCACCGTGGTCCCGTCGATCGCCGGTCCGAAGCGGCCGCAGGACCGGGTCGCGCTGTCCCACGCCAAGGAGTCGTTCCGCGGCGCGCTGTCGGCCTACGTCGACCACGATGCCGAGGCCATCTCCGGGGAGTGGGACGAGTCGCTGGAGGAGAGCTTCCCCGCATCCGATCCGCCGTCCAACGCCGCCGCGCACGGGCAGACCCCGCCGCGGGACTACCTGAGCTGCGCGCCGGCTGATGGCGGCCGCCCCAGCAATCCCCAGCACGTGACGCTCGAGGACGGCACCGAGTTCGACCTGGACCACGGCGCGGTGACGATCGCTGCGATCACCTCGTGCACCAACACGTCGAACCCGTCGGTCATGATCGGCGCCGGTCTGCTGGCCAAGAAGGCCGTCGAGAAGGGCCTGATGCGCAAGCCGTGGGTCAAGACGACCCTGGCGCCGGGCTCGAAGGTCGTCACCGACTACTACGAGAAGTCCGGTCTGAACGTCTACCTCGACAAGCTCGGGTTCAACCTGGTCGGATACGGCTGCACCACCTGCATCGGCAACTCCGGTCCGCTGATCCCCGAGGTCAGCCAGGCCGTCAACGACGGCGATCTCGCCGTCACCGCGGTGCTCTCGGGCAACCGCAACTTCGAGGGTCGGATCAACCCCGACATCAAGATGAACTACCTGGCCTCCCCGCCGCTGGTCATCGCGTACGCACTGGCCGGTTCGATGGACGTCGATCTGTTCAACGACCCGCTGGGCACCGATGGCGACGGCAACGACGTGTTCATGAAGGACATCTGGCCCTCGCCCGCGGAGGTCGAGGACGTCATCGCGTCATCGATCGACTCGGACACCTTCACGCGCGAGTACGCGGACGTGTTCGCCGGTGACGAGCGCTGGAAGAACCTGCCCACCCCCGAGGGCGACATCTTCGCCTGGGACGAGGACTCGACGTACGTGCGCAAGGCGCCGTACTTCGACGGGATGGGACTGGAGCCCGAGCCCGTCGAGGACGTGCACGGGGCACGGGTGCTGCTCAAGCTCGGCGACTCGGTCACCACCGACCACATCTCGCCCGCCGGCGCCATCAAGAAGGACAGCCCGGCCGGGTCCTACCTGTCCGAGCGCGGCATCCAGCCGCGCGACTTCAACTCCTACGGCTCGCGCCGCGGCAACCACGAGGTGATGATCCGCGGCACCTTCGCCAACATCCGGCTGCGCAACCAGCTCGCACCCGGCACCGAGGGCGGCTTCACGCGCAACCTGCTCGGTGACGGTGGCGTGACGACGGTGTTCGAGGCGTCCGAGGCCTACATCGAGGCAGGCGTCCCGCTCGTCGTGCTCGCCGGCAAGGAGTACGGCTCGGGCTCGTCGCGCGACTGGGCGGCCAAGGGCACCGCGCTGCTGGGGGTCAAGGTCGTCATCGCCGAGTCGTACGAGCGGATCCACCGCTCGAACCTGATCGGCATGGGTGTGCTTCCGCTGCAGTTCCCCGCGGGCGAGTCCGCCGAGTCGCTGGGGCTGACCGGTGAGGAGACGTTCGACTTCACCGGCATCGAGGCGATCAACGACGGCGGCACGCCGAGGACGGTGCAGGTCACGGCCGGCGACGTCTCGTTCGACGCCGTGGTCCGCATCGACACCCCCGGTGAGGCCAGCTACTACCGCAACGGCGGGATCATGCCGTACGTGCTGCGCAGCCTGCTCTGAGGCTGGGCACGTGA
>JBBSRN010000169.1:0-5251 GCA_038242985.1 Propionibacteriales bacterium
ACGCTCTTCGCGCTCGGCGGCGTCCTTGACCTTGCGCTTGGCATCGGCCTTGGCGCCCTCGTCCTCCAGCTGCTTGAGATCGGTCTCGGCCTTGAGCTTGCGGTCGTTCTTGGCGACGTCCTTGCGCTCCTGGATCTGCTTCAGCTCCAGGCCGATCTTGCTCTCCAGGCTCGACAGATCCTGGTGGCGGGCATCTTCATCGACGCGCGTGATCATGTACGCGGCGAAGTAGATGACCTTCTCCAGGTCCTTGGGCGCCAGGTCCAGCAGGTAGCCCAGCCGGCTCGGCACGCCCTTGAAGTACCAGATGTGCGTGACGGGGGCGGCCAGCTCGATGTGTCCCATGCGCTCGCGGCGCACCTTCGACCGCGTGACCTCGACGCCACAGCGCTCGCAGACGATGCCCTTGAACCGGACCCGCTTGTACTTGCCGCAGTAGCACTCCCAGTCCCGGGTGGGACCGAAGATCTTCTCGCAGAAGAGGCCGTCACGCTCGGGCTTGAGCGTGCGGTAGTTGATCGTCTCGGGCTTCTTGACCTCACCGAAGGACCATCCGCGGATGTTGTCGGCGGTCGCAAGACCGATCTTGATGCGATCGAAGTAGTTCACGTCCAGCACAGTGAGCTTCTTTCCTGGTGTCTCGAAATGTTCTTGTTCTGGGGAAGTCGTCGCAGCGCGACCGGATCTGGATGATCCGACGGCAGTGATCAGACTTCTTCGACGCTGGAGGGCTCGCGACGCGACAGGTCGATACCGAGTTCCTCGGCCGCCCGGAAGACGTCCTCCTCGGCATCGCGCATGTCGAAGTGCGATCCGTCGCTGGAGAGCACCTCGACGTTGAGGCACAGCGACTGCATCTCCTTGACCAGCACCTTGAACGACTCGGGGATGCCGGGCTCGGGCAGGTTCTCGCCCTTGACGATCGCCTCGTAGACCTTGACGCGGCCGGCGATGTCATCGGACTTGATCGTGAGCAGCTCCTGCAGCGCGTACGCCGCACCGTAGGCCTCCAGGGCCCAGACCTCCATCTCACCGAAGCGCTGCCCACCGAACTGGGCCTTGCCGCCGAGCGGCTGCTGGGTGATCATCGAGTACGGACCGGTCGAACGAGCGTGGATCTTGTCATCGACCAGGTGGTGCAGCTTCAGCAGGTACATGTACCCGACGCTGACCGGCTGCGGGAACGGCTCGCCGGAGCGTCCGTCCAGCAGACGCGCCTTGCCGTCTCGACCGACCATGCGCTGGCCGTCCCGGTTGGGCAGGGTCGCGGCCAGCAGGCCCTGGATCTCATCCTCGCGGGCACCGTCGAACACGGGGGTGGCCACGTTGCTGTCAGCCGGTGCGCGATCGGCACCGATCGACCGCAGGCGATCAGCCCACTCATCCTTGAGGTCGCTGATGTCCCAGCCGGTCTTGGCGACCCACCCGAGGTGGGTCTCCAGCACCTGACCGACGTTCATGCGGCCGGGCACGCCCAGCGGGTTCAGCACGATGTCGACCGGGGTGCCGTCCTCCATGAACGGCATGTCCTCGACCGGCAGGATCTTGGAGATGACGCCCTTGTTGCCGTGGCGGCCCGCGAGCTTGTCACCGTTGGAGATCTTGCGCTTCTGGGCCACGTAGACGCGCACCAGCTGGTTGACGCCGGGGCTGAGCTCGTCGCCCTCCTCGGCGTCGAACACGCGGACGCCGATGACGGTGCCCTGCTCGCCGTGCGGCACCTTCAGCGAGGTGTCGCGCACCTCGCGCGCCTTCTCACCGAAGATCGCGCGCAGCAGGCGCTCCTCGGGGGTGAGCTCGGTCTCGCCCTTGGGCGTGACCTTGCCGACCAGCACGTCGCCGTTGCCGACCTCGGCACCGATGCGGATGATGCCGCGCTCGTCCAGATCCGCCAGCATCTCATCGGAGACGTTCGGAATGTCGCGAGTGATCTCCTCCGGTCCCAGCTTGGTGTCGCGCGCATCGACCTCGTGCTCCTCGATGTGGATCGAGGTGAGCACGTCGTCCTGCACGACTCGCTGGCTGAGGATGATGGCGTCCTCGTAGTTGTGTCCCTGCCACGGCATGAAGGCGACCAGCAGGTTGGTGCCCAGCGCCATCTCACCCTCGTCGGTGCAGGGTCCGTCGGCCAGCGGTGCGCCGAGCTCGACCCGGTCACCGGTGCTGACCAGCGGACGCTGGTTGGTGCAGGTGCCCTGGTTGGACCGCTGGAACTTCGCCAGACGATAGGTGAAGTTCGAGCCGTCGTCCTGGGTGACCTCGATCAGGTCGGCCGAGACGCTCTTGACCACGCCGGGGGCCTTGGCCACCGTGACGTCACCGGCATCGACGGCGGCACGGAACTCCATGCCGGTGCCGACGAGGGGGGCGTCGTTGCGGATCAGCGGGACGGCCTGACGCTGCATGTTCGAGCCCATCAGGGCGCGGTTGGCGTCGTCGTGCTCCAGGAACGGGATCAGGGCCGTGGCCACCGACACCATCTGGCGCGGCGACACGTCCATGTAGTCGACCTGCGGAGCGGCGAGCAGCTCGGCCTCGCCACCACGCTGACGCACCAGGACCATCTCGTCGGCGAACGTGCTTGCATCCGTCAGCGGCGAGTTGGCCTGCGCGATGATGAAACGATCCTCATCGGTCGCGGTCAGGTAGTCGATCTGGTCGGTGACCGTGCCGTCGACGACCTTGCGGTACGGCGTCTCGACGAAGCCGAAGGAGTTGATGCGACCGTACGACGCCAGCGAGCCGATCAGACCGATGTTCGGTCCCTCGGGGGTCTCGATCGGGCACATGCGGCCGTAGTGCGACGGGTGGACGTCGCGGACCTCGTAGCCGGCGCGCTCACGCGACAGCCCGCCCGGTCCGAGGGCCGACAGACGACGCTTGTGCGTCAGGCCCGCGAGCGGGTTGTTCTGGTCCATGAACTGGCTCAGCTGTGAGGTTCCGAAGAACTCCTTGAGCGCGGCGACGACCGGTCGGATGTTGATCAGGGTCTGCGGCGTGATGGCCTCGACGTCCTGGGTCGTCATCCGCTCACGGACGACGCGCTCCATGCGCGCCAGACCGGTGCGGAGCTGATTCTGGATCAGCTCGCCGACGGTGCGCATGCGGCGGTTGCCGAAGTGGTCGATGTCGTCGGCCTCGACGACCGTGGCACCGGCCGGCGCGGCCAGCTCGGCCTCACCGGCGTGCAGGGCCACGACGTACTTGATCGTCGCGACGATGTCGTCGATGGTCAGTGTCTGCTGGTCGAAGGCTTCGGTGACACCGAGCTTCTTGTTGATCTTGTGACGGCCGACCTTGGCCGTGTCGTAGCGCTTCGGGTTGAAGTAGTAGTTCTCCAACAGCGTGCGCGCAGCCTCGGTCGAGGGCGGTTCGCCCGGCCGCAGCTTGCGATAGATGTCCAGCAGCGCTTCGTCCTGCGTCTGCGGGGTGTCCTTCTCCAACGTCAGCTGGATGGACTCGTACTGGCCGAACTCCTCCAGGATCTGCGCCTCGCTCCAGCCGAAGGCCTTCAGCAGCACGGTGACGCTCTGCTTGCGCTTGCGGTCCAGCCGGACGCCCACGAGATCGCGCTTGTCGATCTCGAACTCCAGCCACGCACCGCGCGACGGGATGACGCGAGCGGTGTAGATGTCCTTGTCCGACGTCTTGTCGGCGTTGCGCTCGAAGTACACGCCCGGCGAGCGGACCAGCTGGGACACCACGACACGCTCGGTGCCGTTGATGATGAACGTGCCCTTGTCCGTCATCAGCGGGAAGTCGCCCATGAAGACGGTCTGGCTCTTGATCTCGCCAGTCTCGTTGTTCATGAACTCCGCCGTCACGAACAGCGGCGCCGCGTACGTGACGTCGCGGTCCTTGCAGTCCTCGACGGTGTACTTGGGCGGCTCGAAGCGGTGATCCCGAAACGACAGGCTCATCGTCTCGGAGAAGTCCTCGATCGGGGAGATCTCCTCGAAGATGTCCTCCAGGCCCGAGCGGGTCGAGACATCGGTGCGACCCTCGGCGAGCGACTGCTCGACCCGGGCCTTCCAGGAGTCGTCGCCGATGAGCCAGGCGAAGCTCTCGGTCTGCAGAGCAAGCAGCTCTGGGACCTCGAGGGGCTCTGAGATCTTGGCGAAGGAGATACGGCGGGGCTGAACAGTTGCGGCGGAACGCGAGGCGGCCAAGAGGGGTCCTTCCAAAGGCTCGCAGTCTGATGGCGTGAACTGCGGTGTACTACTGGCACGGAACTGCTAGGGGACTGTGCGGCTATGAGGTGGGCGGCGATGCAGTGGTGCTCGACGCCATGGTGCTGTGCGTCCTACGCATGCCAAACGACCCCGGTCAAGGGGAGAAGGGCATGACGAGACGAACGCGAATATTCAGTGTAACCCGCGCGCCACACCGAAGCAAGGCCGGGTCTTGACAAATGAGGCCCAGTAGGGGATGGTTTTCGGCTTTGCCTGCCGTTGCAGGGTGAAGCCACCCCGAGCTGGTGGGCCGTGACCTGCTGACATCTCAGGCTCAGAGGGCCCGGATGTCGTCGACCTTCCAGTCTCCGCCCGCCTGGACCAGGTCGACCACGATGCGGTTGCCGAAGACCGTCGACGTGTCGTCGCCGGCCAGTCGCCGATCCTGGTCGACGAACACCAGCACGGAGGCCTTCGTGGCCGAGCACTCGTCCCCGCACGGAAGTGCGGCCGCGTTGCGCGTGACCGCCTCGACCGTGACCTTGCGCTGCGGCGCGACGTCGGTGAGGGTCGGCACGATCGTGTCGAACTCCTTGCCGTACTTCGCGGTCATCAGCGCCTTGGACTCGGTGGTGTGCTCGTCGAGCTTGTCGTAGCGGAAGGAGAAGATGGTCTCGGCCGCGGCGCTGGCAGCGGAGACGGCCTTCGAGCGCGACTGGTCGAAGTCGTTGCCACGCCAGTGGTTGAATCCCAGTCCGCCCAGCACCACTCCGGCGACCAGCACGATCGTCGCGAGGGCGATCGCCAGCCGCGAGGTGGTCGGCGCGCCGTCGTCCGTGGCCGGCTTGGTGGCTCGGGGCGCGGGGCGTGCGACCTGCGGCGCAGCCGGTCTGGTCGCCCCCGCAGGATCGGCAGCCTTCGCCGGCGCCGATGCGGCCGGTGCACTCGTCGCAACGGCTGCGTCCTTCGCCGCCGATGCCTTCTTCGTCGCTGGCGCCTTCTGCGGGACCGGCGCCGTCTGCGGAACCGGCGCCTTCTTGGCGACCGGCGCCTTCTTGGCGACCGGCGCCTTCTTGGCG
>JBBSRN010000170.1:0-5250 GCA_038242985.1 Propionibacteriales bacterium
CGGCAACTGGTTCCACACCGGCGACGGCGGCACCTTCGACGACGGGTACGTCACGATCGCGGATCGCAAGAAGGACGTGATCATCTCCGGCGGCGAGAACGTGTCGTCGATCGAGGTCGAGGACGCGGTCAGCTCGCATCCGGCGGTGCGCGAGGTGGCCGTCATCGGCATCCCCGACGAGAAGTGGGGCGAGCTCGTCACGGCGCTGGTGGTCCTCGAGGAGGGGCAGTCGGCCAGCCAGCACGACATCATCACCCACTGCCGGGAGCACCTCGCCGGGTACAAGTGCCCCAAGCGCGTGGACTTCCGCGACGACCTCACCCGGACGGCGACCGGGAAGCTGCAGAAGTTCAAGCTCCGCAAGGAGTTCTGGTCCGGCCAGGACCGTCAGGTGAACTGAACGGTGATCGGGCTGGCCACGTTCGAGCGATGTGCCATCTCGATCATGAGCGATATCGAGGGACGGGGCTGACATGACGGGATCTGACGTGACGCGCGTGCAGGAGGTCCGACTGAAGCAGGTGCCCGGCGAACGTCCGGCACCAGCGGACTTCGAGGTCGGCGAGCGTGACTCGGAGCCGTTGCAAGATGGCCAGGTCCGGGTGCAGGTGCAGATGATCGGCCTCAACGCCGGCCTGACGCACCGCCTGGGCACCGGTGTCGGGGGATCGCTCGGCCCGGCGATCGACGTCGGCGACGTGCCGCGCAGCGACGCCGTGGCCGTCGTCACCGAGTCCCAGCACCCCGGCCTGCCCGTCGACCAGCAGGTCGTCGGCCTGCTGCCGTGGGCGACCGAGAGCGTCGTGGCCGCAGATGAGCTGCGGGCCATCGACGAGGACGATCCCGTCCGCCACCTGACTCTCCTCGGTCATGTGGGGCTGACCGCGTACGTCGCCCTGTTCACCGTCGGCAGGGTGACCGCCGACGACACCGTCTGGATCTCCGCCGCCGCCGGCGGGGTCGGCTCCTGCGCGGTCCAGCTGGCCGCCGCAGCCGGCGCCACCGTCATTGCCAGTGCCGGTGATGACGAGAGGCTGGACTTCCTGCGCGACGACCTCGGCGTGGAGCGGGTCCTGGACCGGCGTCAGGACCTGACCTCGCAGCTGCGGGACCTCGCTCCCGGCGGACTGGACGTCTATGTCGACGCCGTGGGCGGCGATCACCTGGTCGCCGCCCTGCCGCTGATGCGCGAGCAGGGTCGGGTCGTCGCGATGGGCCGGGTCGGCGCCGCCGATCACGGTCCGGTGCTCGACGACACCTCGCTGCTGATCGGCAGACGACTCACCCTGACCGGCTTCTCGGTGACCGATCACGACGACCAGCGCGCCGATCTGTTCGACCTGGTGCAGCACGCCGAGGACGGTGGCCGCGCATGGCGGCCCGCAGCCACGATCCACCACGGCATCGACGCCGTCGGGCAGACGTTCAGCGATCTGCTCGCCGGTCAGGTCATCGGCCGCGGGGTCGTCGACCTGCGCGACCACGACCTCACCTGATCCCGACCACGAGATCGATCCGACGTCGGCGACTCGAGCTCGCTCGACCAGCACCCGTCGACGAAACAAGCCTGCAGGTGCAGGACGCTGAACGGCTCAGTCTTGTTTAGCCCTGCTAACGTCGCTCAAATGACTGTTCGCAAGCGCCTCGTGCTGTTGACCGTGGCCGCCCTCATGTCCTCCTGGACCCTGTCGGCGTGCGGGAGTTCCGATGATTCCGGGGACAAGGCCTCGCCGAAGAAGTCCGCCAAGGCAGCCCCCAAGCCGGCGAAGCCGGATCTGTCCGGGGTGCCGGAGGTCGTGGCGGTCGTGGATGGCAAGAAGATCGGCAAGGACGAGTTCGTCACCAGCTACGGGGCGCAGTTCCAGCAGGCCTCGACCCAGGCGCAGAGCACCGGTCAGCCCGTCGATCAAAAGCAGCTCCGGAAGCAGACCGCCGAGTCGCTGGTCGACACGCGGCTGCTGCTCACCGAGGCCGAGGACCGCGGCTACAAGGTCAGCCAGGCCGACCGCGACAAGACGCTCAAGAGCCTCGCCAAGCAGAACGGTCTGAAGTCACCTGCCGAGGTGGTTGACGCGCTGGGCAAGCAGGGCTTCGACAAGGCCGAGGTGGATCAGCAGCTCAACCGTCAGGTCAAGCTCGACCGGCTGGTGGCCGAGGAGGGCAGCGGCGACAAGCCGACCGAGAAGGAGCTGCGCAAGCTCTACGCCGACACCGTCGCCCAGCAGCAGGGCTCCGGCGGCGCCGAGGTGCCGAAGTTCGACGAGGTGCGCCCGCAGCTGGAGGAGCAGGTCAAGCTTCAGCAGCAGAACACCACGGCCCAGGCGCTGGTCAAGGATCTGCGCAAGGGCGCAGACATCAAGATCAACCTGTAGCCGCACCAGGGCGGAGGCCGAGCCGGGAGCGCCCGGCGAGAGCGAGGGCGACACCCCAGAGCGCGAACCACGGGTCCCACAGCACGGTGTGCCACACGAGGGCATGGCGATCGGCGCCGCCCTCGGTGACTGCGCCGTCGATGATCAGGCCCACCGCGCCACCGGCGGTCAGCAGCAGTCCGTAGGCCGCGAGGGCGACCCCGCCCCACGTGGCCAGCAGCACCAGCGACCGGGGCGGCCGTGGCCGGGTCAGCGACCAGGCCAGCGCGGCGGCGACGAGCTTGGCGACGATCACCGCAGTCAGCGCGACGAGCGCTCCGGCGGATCGCTCCCGGGCCATCCGCTCGAGGCCGCCGCCGAGCGAGTCGAGTCCGGTCGTCCCGCCCAGCAGCCACCAGGTCGATACCAGTGCCGAGGCCCCGGCCAGGGCGATCGCGATGACGGCGTACCGGTGCTGGGAGGATCTCACGTGACGATCGTGTCGCGAGGCCGGTCGTCGGCGCCATCGGGATGCACCCTGGGTCGACCCCGACCCGACCGGTTCGAACGGTGGCCGCGGCCTGGCTCGTGTCTCGCTCGTGGTCGGGGGTGCAGGCGCCGAGGAACGACGCCGCGTCGATCTTCAGGTCGCTCACGCTGTCGAAGGTGGCCACCGCGATCCTTCGGGTCGACGGGTCGACGGCGCTGTGACGGCCCGGCTGGCGAGGCTACGGTGGCCAGATGTCGGCACTGCACGAGGCGGCGGGTCAGGGTTGGGTCCAGGTGGGCGAGCTCGGCGTGGCGTTCGCCCTGTCCGCGATCATCGGGCTCGAGCGGGAGCTCAAGCAGAAGGCAGCCGGCGTCCGCACCTACACCGTGGTCGGTCTCGGCGCCGCACTGTTCACACTGCTGAGCAAGTACGGCTTCGACGACGTCCTGGCAGCGGACCGCGTGGTGCTCGACCCCTCGAGAGTGGCGGCCCAGGTCGTGTCCGGCCTCGGTTTCATCGGCGCCGGGATCATCTTCGTCCGCCGCGGCTCGGTCGTGGGCCTCACCACGGCGGCGAGCGTCTGGCTGACCGCCGCAGTCGGTGCCGCGGCCGCAGCTGGGCTGACGGTGCTGGCGGTCCTGGCCACTGCTGCGTACTTCGTGGCGATCCTCGTGCTCCCGGTGGTGGCTCGATTCCTCGGCCGGTGGATCCCGGAGTCGGCTCCGACATTGCGAGTGCACTACGACGACGGAAGAGGCCTGTTGCGCGATGTCCTGAGCCTGGTCACCGGTGCCGGATTCAGTGTCTCCGACCTCTCCTCGAGCCACCACGCTCGACCCGATGACCAGCACTCGGATCAGATACCCACCCGCTCGCAGGAACGCTCGACCGCCTGGATCGAGGCCCGTTTCCAACTGGCCGGACGAGGTGACCTGCAGGGCCTGTTGGCTGAGCTGGCAGATCTGCCCGGCGTGCTCGAGGTGTCCACCGGGCATCCGACCGAGCCGTGAGGCTCAGCCACGCAGCTGCGCCGACAACGGGCAGTCGAACGGGTCCCGGGCACGGATGCCGACGTTGTTGAGGTAGTCGACGACGATCGCGTAGGAGTGGAACAGGCCGACCTCCATGTAGTCGATGCCCTGCGCCTCGCAGTGGGCACGGACCATCGGCTGGACCTTGCGCAGGTTGCAGCGCGGCATGCTCGGGAACAGGTGGTGCTCGATCTGGTAGTTGAGCCCGCCCATCGCCCAGTCGACCACCGGGTTGCCCTTGATGTTGCGCGACACCATCACCTGACGGCGCAGGAAGTCCAGCTTCATCTCCGGCGGGATGATCGGCATGCCCTTGTGCGCCGGGGCGAACGAGGCGCCGAGGCAGAACCCGAAGACCGCCATCTGGACGCCGAAGAACGCCGCGGCCTTCCCCAGCGGCAGGAAGGCCAGCAGGATCGCGACGTACACCGCCAGACGGGTCACCACGATGAACAGCTCGGTGCGACGCCACGGTTGGTTGGAGGTGCGGTCGCGCGCCGCCCGGATGCTCTCGGCGTGCAGATTCAGGCCCTCCAACGTGAGGAGGGGGAAGAACAGCCAACCCTGGCGCTTGACGAACCAGCCGGCGAATCCGGTGGTTCGTTGAGCCACGATCCCCGGCGTGAAGGCGATGGCGCCCGGGCCGATGTCGGGGTCGTAGCCCTCCAGGTTCGGCGCCTTGTGATGGGCGTTGTGCTTGGAGCGCCACCAGGCGAAGCTCAGACCGGCGAACGCACCGGCGAGGATGCGCGCGGTCCAGGAGTTCCATGCCGACGACGTGAACATCTGGCGGTGAGCGGCGTCGTGACCGAGGAAGCCGAACTGCGTCACGATGACGCCGAGCGCGGCCGCGAGGATCAGCTGGAGCCACGAGTTCCCGAGGAGGAAGAATCCCACCCAGATCGCGAAGAACGCCGCCACGTGAGTGCCGATCTGCATCCAGTAGTACCCGTGCTTGCGCTCCAGCAGGCCTTCGGCGCGCACGGCCTTCATCAGGTCGGTGAAGCGGCTCACGTACTCCTCGCCGGCACCGGAGCCGCGCGGGCGGTCCGGGGGAACGATCTGGACGTCCGAGGTCATCGAAACACCTCCGTGCTGGGAGCCACGAGGCGTCGCGACCGGGCGCCGCAAGCTGGCCTCGAGCCCCCATCGTGGCACGACCGGACCAAGATCGCCCAGCCCCATGGACAACCGGTGCCGCGGGCCTCAGCGCGAGAACGGCGACACGCCCTGGCCTGTCAGCATCTCGCCGCGCCGATGGCCCCTTTGACGAGCGCGACGACTCCGCCTGATCGGGCAGGTGCCTTGATCGGGCGCACACTGGACGCATGACCTCCGCCAGCAGTCCCGAGCCTGACGTCCGTTTCTGGTTCGACCC
>JBBSRN010000171.1:0-5231 GCA_038242985.1 Propionibacteriales bacterium
GAAGACATGGCAGCGGCAAGAATGGATACGACAATTACGCCGATAACTCCATGTGGTAAATAATTAGTAAGAAAAACAGGAACCATCAAATCGGGTTTTCCCTTCGGAATCATCGCGGCAAAATCTGCGTTCATTGTATAGAAAGTTCCTAATAGAAGGCCGGCAAAGCAATAGCTCAATGTTATGGGGAAGCGAAACAAGCCATTGAACAACAGGAGTTTTTTTACTGTTCCTTCATCCCTCGCAGAAAGGATACGTTGAGCCTGCGACTGATCGTGCTGCGACACGAGCTCGGCTGGTCCCAGCGCGAAGCCTCAGAGCGAACCGGCGTCCCCTATGGGGTGTGGCAAGGCATGGAGTCCGACCGGGAGACACGCGGCCTGGACAAGCACATCGCGGCGATCTCTGCATCGACCGGGTACCGGCGCGACTGGCTCATGTGGGGCGGCGCTTGGGGTGCCCCAGGTGGTCCCGATGACGGCGGCGGGCTGGCTGCCGGCCGTGTGGATACTCCTGAGTAGGTTCGGGGTCGTGACAGACTAACGTGACCTTGCCACGACCGGAACAGGACGCCGATGAAACCACGTATGAGTGTTGCCACACTCGCGGCCGCCATCGCCCTGGCGCTGCTCGCGGGCTGCGGCAGCACCGATCAGGCCGCACCGAAGAAGCCGAACGAACCGTCGTCCACGGCGACCAAGGCGACCACGCCGTCCTCGCCGGGCCCCACGCCCTCGGTCGACTCATCCTCATCTGGTGCCATCGCCATCCGCGGCGACTGGCAGGCCCCCTCGGCGGAGTGGATCGTGCACTTCGAGGAGGACGGCACCTTCACCGAGGACTTCCAGGGGCTGTCGGACTTCCGGGTCGGCAAGTACGAGGTCGAGGGCGACGTCGTGCGACTCATCGGCGATGACGGGAACACCGACGAGGGCAAGGTCTCCGGTTCCGGCGACGCGACGAGGATCGCGTTCAAGCTCGGCACCCTGGAGCGGCAGTAGTGCGGATCGTCATCGCGCGCTGCCAGGTCGACTACGCGGGGCGGCTCACCGCTCACCTGCCGCTGGCGACGCGAGTCATCATGGTCAAGAACGACGGCTCGGTGCTGATCCACTCCGACGGCGGTTCCTACAAGCCGCTGAACTGGATGAGCCCGCCGTGCACCTTCCGCGAGGGCATCGCCGACGACGGCGTGGCCGAGTGGACCGTGACGGCCACCAAGACCGACGGCACCCTGCGGATCCGGCTCGAGGACATCCTGCACGACTCCTCGCACGATCTCGGCGTCGATCCTGGTCTGCAGAAGGATGGCGTCGAGAAGCACCTGCAAGAGCTGTTGGCCGAGCACACCTCGGCGCTGGGCGCCGGGATGAGCCTCGTGCGCCGGGAGTACATGACCGCCATCGGGCCGGTCGATCTGTTGTGCAAGGACGCCGCCAACGCGTCGGTGGCCGTCGAGATCAAGCGCCGCGGCGACATCGACGGCGTCGAGCAGCTGACCCGGTACCTCGAGCTGATGAATCGCGACCCCGGTCTGCGTCCCGTGCGCGGGATCTTCGCGGCCCAGGAGATCAAGCCGCAGGCTCGCGTGCTCGCCGAGGATCGCGGCATCGCCTGCGTCGTCGTCAACTACGACGAGCTGCGCGGCATCGAGGACCCCTCCCTCCGCCTGTTCTGACGTCCTGCGCTCCGCGGGACGGTCCGCCCACTAGCCTCGAGGCGTGCAGACGCCAACGCTCGTGGATGACGGCGTCGTCGTGCGTCCATGGAACGGCGGCGACATCGACGTGGTGCTGGCCGTGGCGGACGATCCCCTGATCCCCTTGATCTCCAGCGTCCCGGCCCGTGCCGACCACGACAGCGCCTTGGCGTTCGTGGCGCGGCAGAACCAGCGAGCCGTCGACGGCGTCGGGTGGGCCTTCGCGTTCTCATCTGCAGCCGATGAGCCGGCCATCGGATTCGTCGGGGTGAGGTGGCGTGACCGCGACGAGGGGCGCGCCTCGATCGGCTACTGGTCCGGGCCCGCACATCGACGGCGCGGCCTGACCACCAGAGCCGCTGATCTGGCCGCCACCTGGTCACTCGCGCAGCCCGGGCTGATGCGGCTGGAGGCCTACGTCGAGCC
The DNA here is from genome assembly GCA_038242985.1 of Propionibacteriales bacterium. Lineage (GTDB taxonomy): Bacteria > Actinomycetota > Actinomycetes > Propionibacteriales > Nocardioidaceae > Aeromicrobium. The sequence goes on from JBBSRN010000171.1 coordinate 2,126, forward strand.
CTGGAACACCGGATCGATCCGGGTCGCAGAAGGCGCCGGCTTCGAGCGCGAGGGGCTGATGACGTCCTTCGCTCCCGTCGGCGGTCGTCGCATGGACGCCCTGCTCTACGCCCGGGTCACCTGAGCCGTCCGCCGCCGGAGGCGCTCTTCAGTCCAGGCCGTTGGCCTTGCGGATCTCCTCGGCGATGCGGCCCATGATGGCGGTCATGCCGAAGTCCTTGGGCGTGAACACCGCGGCCACGCCGGATGCCTCGAGTCTGCGGGCGTCGGACTCGGGGATGATGCCGCCGACGATGAGGGGCACGGCGCCGATGCCGGCCTCGTTCATCGCCTTCTGCACCGCGGGCACCAGCTCCATGTGCGAGCCCGACAGGATCGAGAGGCCCACGCAGTGCACGTCCTCGGCCACGGCGGCCGCGACGATCTGCGCCGGTGTCAGCCGGATGCCCTGGTAGATGACCTCGAAGCCGGCGTCGCGAGCACGCACGGCGATCTGCTCCGCGCCGTTGGAGTGCCCGTCGAGCCCGGGCTTGCCGACGAGGAAGCGCAATCGCGTCCCCATCTCCTCACCGGTCCGCGCCACGATGTCTCGCACGGCGGTCAGCTCTGCGCCGGCATCGACCACGCCGACGACGCCGCTGACGCCGGTGGGCGCGCGATACTCTCCGAACACCTCACGCAGCGCGCCTGACCACTCCCCCACGGTGGCGCCCGCCCGCACCGCGGCGACGGTGGCTTCCATCAGGTTCGTGTCGGTCTTGGCTTCACGTGCGAGTCGTGCCAGTGCTTCGTCGACCTGCGCCTGGTCGCGCTGGGCCCGCCACTGCTGCACGTCGGCGATGGCGTTGGCCTCGGCCTGCGGGTCGGCGACCATGATGGCCGCGTCGAGGTCGGCCGTCAGCGGCGACGGCTCGGTCTCGGTGTAGCAGTTGACACCCACGACCTTCATCTCGCCGGTCTCGATCCGGGCGCGACGCTCAGCGTGCGAGCCCACCAGCGCCTGCTTCATGTAGCCGGACTCGACCGCTGCGACGGCGCCGCCCATGGCCTGCACACGGTCGATCTCGGCCATGGCGCCCTCGCACAGCTCGGCGACCTTCGCCTCGATCACCACCGAGCCCTCGAAGATGTCGTCGTACTCCAGCAGGTCGGACTCGAACGCCAGCACCTGCTGCAGCCGCAGCGACCACTGCTGGTCCCACGGCCGGGGCAGGCCCAGCGCCTCGTTCCACGCCGGCAGCTGGACGGCGCGAGCGCGGGCGTCCTTGCTCAACGTGACCCCGAGCATCTCCAGCACGATGCGCTGCACGTTGTTCTCCGGCTGCGCCTCGGTCAGACCCAGCGAGTTGACCTGGACGCCATAGCGGAGCCGGCGCATCTTGGGATCCTGAACTCCGTAGCGTTCGCGGGTGATCTGGTCCCACAACCGCCCGAAGGCGCGCATCTTGCACATCTCCTCGACGAATCGCACCCCGGCGTTGACGAAGAAGGAGATGCGACCGACGACCTTCTCGAACTCCTCGGCCGGCACCTGCCCGGAGTCCTTGACCGCGTCGAGCACGGCGATGGCGGTGGTCAGTGCGTACGCGAGCTCCTGCGTGGGGGTGGCCCCGGCCTCCTGCAGGTGATAGCTGCAGATGTTGAGCGGGTTCCACTTCGGGATGGTGCTGACCGTGTAGGCGATCATGTCGGTGGTCAGGCGCAACGACGGCGCCGGACCGAACACGTACGTGCCGCGCGACAGGTACTCCTTGATGATGTCGTTCTGGGTCGTCCCGGCCAGCTGTGCTGGTTCGACACCCTGCTCCTCGGCGGCCACCTGGTACATCGCCAGCAGCCACATCGCGGTGGCGTTGATGGTCATCGAGGTGTTCATCTCGCTGAGCGGGATGTCCTGGAACAGTCGGCGCATGGCACCCAGGTGCGGGATCGGCACACCGACCTTGCCGACCTCGCCGCGACTCAGCTCGTGATCGGGGTCGTAGCCGGTCTGGGTCGGCAGGTCGAACGCGACGGAGAGACCGGTCTGGCCCTTGGACAGGTTGTTCCGGTACAACGCGTTCGACTCGGCTGCGGAGCTGTGACCCGCGTAGGTGCGGATGACCCAGGGCCGGTCCCGCTGGGGCAGGTCCGACCCACCAGTCATCTCAGGACCTGTCGTCGTGGGCTCAGTCTTGTCAGGCATGCCCGTCAGATTACCTTCACGCCAGCTCGCGGGTCACCGGATCGACCGGCGTCGTGGCTCACACGTCCACCGGGTCACACCCTAGAATCGGCAGCATGGTGAATCTGACCCGCATCTACACACGTACCGGTGACGACGGGACGACCCGCCTCGGTGACATGAGCCTGACCTCGAAGCTGGATCTGAGGCTGCAGGCCTACGCCGACGTCGATGAGGCCAACGCCCAGATCGGCATGGCGCTGGCCCTCGGCAATACCGTTCCCGGCAGCATCGAGGACGATGTCGTGCAGGTGCTCACGCACGTGCAGAACGACCTGTTCGACGTCGGAGCCGACCTGTCGTGCCCGGTCGTGACGAATCCGGAGTACCCGCCGCTACGCGTGGAGCCGGACTACATCGACCGTCTCGAGGGGTGGTGCGATCACTACAACGAGCAGCTGCCGAAGCTGCGCTCGTTCATCCTGCGCGGCGGCACTCCGTCCGGCGCCGCGGTGCACGTGGCCTGCACCGTGACGCGCCGTGCCGAGCGCTCCGCCTGGGCGGCGCTGGACGAGCACGGCGACACGATGAACGTGCTGACCGCCAAGTACCTGAACCGCCTCAGCGATCTGCTGTTCATCCTCGGCCGGCACGCGAACCGCGTCGACGGCGATGTCCTCTGGGTGCCCGGCGGCGAGCGGTAGCGAGCCGCCCATCAGACACAGCGGCGAGCGGTAGCGGGCCGCTGACGCAGGAACGCCCGCTGCCGACCCGGGACGGGGTCGAGAGCGGGCGCCGGAGCGGAGGGGCTCAGCCCCTCACGGCTCCGTCCCAGTCGATCCGGTTCTCGAAGCTCGTCGGCAGCTTCGTGGGTGCCTAGTGGACCTTGACGGTCGATGTGTCGGCAGGCTTCGCGGCGGTGGCAGCCGGAGCCACGCCCAC
>JBBSRN010000172.1:0-5216 GCA_038242985.1 Propionibacteriales bacterium
CGCGGAGGAGCTCGATCGTCTGGCGACGTCTGCCACCAGCCAGATCGCTGCACTGCAGGACCAGTCCAAGCAGTCCAAGAACGCCTCGCGGATCCAGCAGCGCTCGATCCAGATCCAGGTCGACGCACTGGCCAACCAGCTTGCCCAGCTGGGCAACGTGGACCTGAACCCGGGCCAGATCATCGGGCGTGCGGAGACACCGGTCCACCGGTCCAGCCCCGGTCCGATCCCCCTCGGCACTGCCGGTGGACTGCTCGGCCTGCTGCTCGGCATCCCCCTCGCGCTGTCGCGCAAGGAGGAGGACACCGAGATCGGCGGCGTCGAGGGCCTCGCCTCCATCAGCGACCAGATCGTGCTCGACGGCACCAAGGACACCAACCGGGCCGACACGTGGGACATCGCCGCCTTCATGCTCAAGATCCCCCAGGACCTGCGCACCGACGCGTTCATCATCATGGTCGATGCCGAGGACGGTCCGCAGAACTTCGTCGCACCGGGTCAGGAGCTGGTCGATGCGCTCGCTCGTCGCGGTCGCCGCGCCCACTTCGTCGACGCCGGTGGCATCAACGAGGGCAAGATCAGCCGCGGCTGGCCCACGGACAAGAAGCGCACGTCGTGGGCCGGTGGGGTCATCGTGCTGGACACGACCAGCCTCAGCTCAGATGCCAACAAGGTCGCCCTCGCAACCCGTTCGGACTCGGTCGTGCTCGCCCGAAGCACCACCGACGACGCATCGGCCCTGCGCCGCCTGGCCGGCCTGCTGCGGTCCAAGAACGTCGACATCGCCCTGACGGGATTGTTCCCACCCCGTCCGGAGATGCAGTCGATCAGCCGCTGAGGCGGACCAGCCCCCATCGGTCCTTCAGCACGAGGCTGACGGCGAGGTAGACGGCGGCGACGACGGCCGTGGTGGCCAGCATGATGCCCACCGACGACCCGAACAGCACGCGACTGAGCAGTGCCAGCCCGCCGACCACCACGACGGACTGCACCGCAGCGAAGGCCGTGAACGATGCCTGCGGGCGCACGCCCATCAGGCGCTGCACCTGCCAGACGACGACGGCGGTGTCGGCCAGGATCGTGACCGCCCAGGCGATCGCGGCGCCCTCGATGCCCCACAGCGGGATCAGCAGGAGGTTGAGCACGACGTTGAGCGCCAGCGCGCCGCTCTTGTCGGCCAGCTGCCACCAGCTGCGCCCGCCCATGAGCACGACGGTCTGGACGGCGCCGGCGGCGGTCGCGACGGCCATGGCGCCGACCAGCACCACCAGCGCGGTGGCCCCTGCGTCGAAGGCTGGACCGAACAGGCTCAGCACGGCGTCGGCGAAGACCGCGACGATGAGGTAGAACGGCCAGGCGAGCCAGATCATGACAGCCGTCACGGCGCCGTAGATCTCCCTCGCGCGGGGCAGGTCCCCGCGGGCGAGGGCTGCGCTGATCTGCGGCCCGATGGCGATGCGCGCGGCCTGCTGGACCACCTCACCGGCGCGGGCGCACCGGGTCACGACAGCGTAGATGCCGGCCGCCTCGGCCGACGTGAGCGCACCGACCAGCAGCACGTCGACCCATTCCAGTGCGATCTCGAGCCCGGCGGACACCCCTCGCGTGGCGCTGAAGCGCCAGAACTCCCCGGCCTCGGCCGCTCCCGGTTCGATTCCGGCCAGGTGCCGGCGCAGCTGGCGCCGAGCGACCAGACCCGCGACGAGCGCGACAAGGAGGGTCGGCACCATCCAGGCCGCCACCACGCCCGTCGCGGCGGCACCTGCGAGCAGCGCGGCGGAGACGGCCACCAGCCGGAGCACGGGCAGCAGCACGTTCTGCAGCAGTGGATAGGTCGTGGCGTCGCCGAATCCACGGGTCAGGGACAGTGCGATGGCCAGCAGGGACGACACCACGGCCGTCGCCGCGCCGCCGATGAGCAACGGGACCGGGACGCGTGAGGGGCCGAGATCGGCCATCGCGAGGATCGCGACGAGCAGCACGAATCCTGTTCCGACAACGAGGACGGGCCGCAGGGCCACCCGCACGAGTGCCCCGACGGTGTCCGTACGACCCGTCGCGATGGCTGCGGAGACGAATCTGACCAGGCCGGTGTCGGCCCCCAGCTCAGCGATGTTCGAGACGATCATGAAGGTCGCGATGGCGATGAAGTACGAGCCCGCGCCACCGGGGCCGAGGGTACGACCGACCAGCGCTGCGAGGAGCAGACCGATCAGCGATCCGCTGGCGCCCCCGACGAGGTTGATGACCCCGGCGCCGGCGAGACCGCGCTGCCGTCCGAGGTCAACCACGTGCGGTGGTCAGGTCGACGAGCTCGTCCGGGTGGCCGACCTCGTCCGGCTCCAGTCCGTGCCGTCGTCGTACCAGGACCGCGGCGACGAGCACGATGGTGAGCAGCTGCATGATGTCGAGACCGTAGACGACGATCACGACGCTCGCCGCGATGAGCACGCTGTGCAGCGCCAGGTCGACGTCCCCTGCGGCTCGCCAGGTCCGCAACGTCGTGCCCCACAGGAAGGTCAGGAACAGCGCCAGCCCGACGAAGCCGTAGCTGAACATCAGCGCCCAGACGTAGCCCTGCGTCCCCACCGAGATCTCCTGCTGCATCGACGGGCGGGGTGCACCGTAGCCCAGCAGCGGCGACTCCATGGTGCGCTGGATCGTCTCGGCGTACAGGCTCGCCCGCGTGCCCAACGAGTCGCCGTACTGCTGACGCACCGCGATGCGCTCGAACAGTCCGCTGGCCACCACCGCAGCGACGCCGGCGAGCCCGAGGATGCCCAGGCTCAGGACCGGTGCGGCCCGGTTCCGCACCGCCATCCGGACGACGACGTACGTGCCGGACAGCGCCAGCGCGCCGAACATGCCGCGGTTGCCGGTGGCCATGGCCGGGCCGACCATGGCCACGAATCCGACCAGGATCGCGGTCCGCAGCAGCAGGCTGCGCGTCTGCAGGAAGCAGGCCACCGCCACCGGTGACAGCAGCACGATGGCCACGCCCCAGCTGTTGGCGTAGGGGAACGGGGCCGCCGGTCGGATGAAGGTCTCCGGCGATCCGAACGGGCGCTGGATCTCAGCCATCGGCGGGAAGAACAGATCCTGCACGTAGGAGTTCGAGCTCAGTGCGTCCGGCAGCAGCAGCCCGACCGGCGTGGTCAGACGCACCTCGGGGATCACCAGGGCCGCCAGTCCGCCCACGATCGTGAAGAACCAGACGAACGTCAGTGCGTTGACGATGCGGCGCCGGGTCAGCAGACCGGCCGACTGCAGCGCGTAGACGAACGCCGTCGCCACGAAGATCAAGATGGTGGTGCGGTAGAGGTAGCCGAGGAGTCGCTCGCCGGAGTCGATCATCGTCACGCACGCGAAGACCCACAGCAGGAACGCCCCGAGCGCCGCCATGCCCGGCAGCACGGGAAGCGTCCGGGCCATGACCAGGTACGAGGCCATCACGACGGTCAGGACGCCGGCCACGATGACCGTCATCCCGGTGAGCCACCACAACGGGAATCCCCACAACAGCGCGAGGACCGGCCAGGCGGGCAGTCCCGTCGTGCTCACGCGTCCGCCTTCTGCCGGGCCAGCCGTTCGAGCTCACGATGACGCCGGATGACGGTGGCAGCGAGCAGCAGCGTGTTCAGGATCGCCAGGACTGCGTAGACCGACACGAACGCCGTCGTCCACGGCCACAGCACGACGACCAGGTTGTTGAGGCCGGTGTCGGCCGGCGCCTGGATCCAGGTGCCGAAGCGCGGGACGCTGTCCGGCTCGGCCATCGGATCACGACGGGCCAGCTGCTCGGCCAGGATCTGCGCGAAGAACCGGACGCTGCTGACCACGGCGAAACCCAACGGCAGCGCCATCGCCGCGTCGGGCAGGTCGGTGAATCGGACGAACCCGACCAGGACGGCGACGTGGAACAACAGGTGCCGGGCCGAGTCGACGACATGGTCGAGCCACTCGCCGGCGGCCGACCCGGTCCCGCGCAGCCGGGACAGCTGGCCGTCGGCGGCGTCGAGCGCGAAGCCGAGCTGCAGCAGCAGCATCGAGGCGACGGCCATCGCCACCCCGGGAGTCACCGTGGCGAGCAGGCTCGCCCCGGCGAGAAAGGCCAGGAAGCTCGCCGCCGTGAGGTGGTTGGGGGTCACCCGGGTCGGCGAGGCGAGGGCTGCGAACCCTCGGCCCAGCCGGCGGTTGACGACCCGCATGTACCAGGGCACGCCGGTACCGCTCTTCTGGGCGTGCGCCAGCTGGGACCACGCCTGCGTCGGGGACGGCCGCGTCACGACGTCCCGACCAGCGACAGGTCCATGCTCGAGCTGGGCGTCGACCGATAGTTCGAGTGCACCTCCACCGCGACCACGTTCTCCCCGGCCACCAGCACCGAGGTGGGGATGTCCAGCACGACCGGATCGTTCACCGCGCTCGCCGTGCTGACCGCGCTGGTCGCGTAGGTGCCCGACGTGACCGGGCCGGCAGGCATGCGCGCCCGGGCGACCTCGACACCGTTGACGTGCACGACCACCCCGTCGTCGGCCCGCGTCGTGAGCGTCAGGGCGCTGTAGCTCGCCGGATCATCCACGCTGAACGACCGCTGGAAGTACGACGTCAGGCCACGCTGCTGACCGGCCGGGACGTCGATGTCGGTGGTGATGGGGCCGGTGCCGACGCCGAGGGGGGCCGCGCCGGACTTCCAGCCCTCGGTGCCGGTCGACGACGTGGTCCAGGTGGCAGGCACGGCAGTGTCCTTGCTGAACAGGTACGACCACATCGAACCCTGTGCGACGAACGCAGTCCGGGTGGCCGTCGCGGCCGGTACGTCGGTGCCGGCCGTCGCCACCACGGTGGCGTCCATGCTGGAGTCCAGCGTCGAGCGATACATCGAGTGCACCGAGATGGCGACCGTGTTGGTGCCCTCGCGCAGCGCCGAGACGGGGACCTCGAAGCTGACCGGGGACTCCTGGGCCGTCGACGTGCGCGGCGCAGAGCTGGCGTAGCTCGATCCGCTCAGCGGGCCGGCAGGGAGATTGGATCGACCCACCTCCACCCCGTTGACGTAGGCGGCGACCGCGTCGTCGGCGAGCGTCGTGAGCGTCACCGTGCCGACCGAGGTTCCCGGCGCGATGTCGAACGTGCTGCGGTAGTACGAGACCACCGCTCGACGGGTGCCGCTGGGGACGTCGATGTCGGTGGCCGCCCCGTTGTCGCCGAATCCG
>JBBSRN010000173.1:0-5210 GCA_038242985.1 Propionibacteriales bacterium
CAGCAGCAGCACCAGGGGCCGGCGCAGCAACGAGCTCCGTCGCTCGTCGGTCTTCATCATCGGTCTCCTTCGTCGGCCGCTCGCTGAGGAAGAGTGGACGGAGCACCGTGCATGACGGGACTTTGTGCCTCTTCCTGGTGTGACCGCCTGTCGGGTCCACGCGGCCTGTCGACACCGCAGGTACCGGAGCTGGATCGAGCGTGGGCGCTTCATCGTCGCCGTCAACGCCGATGGCTCGGCGGTCGTGGAGCGCTACAGCCCCGGCGGCAGGGACATGTTCTCCACCCAGACCGTCCGCGCCGGGGCCTATCCGTACTGACCCCTCCGACTACTCCACGGGCAGTCCGAGGCCGCGCGCGATGAGCATGCGCTGGACCTCCGAGGTCCCCTCGCCGATCTCGAGGATCTTGGCGTCGCGGTAGAACCGCGCCACCGGGTACTCCTCCATGAAGCCGTAGCCGCCGAAGACCTGCGTGGCGATCCGGGTCGCGTCGACCGCGGCCTCGGACGTGTAGAGCTTGGCGATCGAGGCCGCCTGCTTGAAGGCGGCGCCACCGGTGCCGGCGTCCTTCATGGCCGCCGCCTGGTACGTGAGCGCTCGACCGGCCTGCGCCTTGACCGCCAGATCGGCGATCTGGAACGCGACGCCCTGCTTGGTGCCGATCGGCTTGCCGAAGGTGGTGCGCTCGCCCGCGTACTGCACGCAGGCGTCCAGGCAGGCCTGGATCAGACCGACGGCGAGGGCGGCGATCGCCACGCGCCCGTCATCGAGCGTCGCGAGGAACTGGGCGTAACCGCGTCCGCGCTCGCCGAGCAGATGGTCCTCGGGCACCCGGACGTCGGAGAAGCTCAGCGGGTGCGTGTCCGAGATGTGCCAACCGAGCTTGTCGTAGGGCGCCTCCGCGACGAAGCCCGGGGTACCGGACGGCAGGATGATCGCGGAGATCTCCGGTGAGCCGTTCTCGCGGGTTCCGGTGCGTGCCGTCACCGTGACGCACGACGTGATCTCGCTGCCGGAGTTGGTGATGAACTGCTTGGAGCCGTTGACCACCCACTCGCTCCCCTCCGACCCGGAGGATTCGAGTACTGCCTTGGTCCTCGTGGCGCTGGCGTCCGAGCCGGCCCCCGCCTCGGTGAGGCCGAAGCCGGCCAGTGCCCGTCCCGCCACGAGATCGGGCAGCCACTGCTGCTTCTGCTCCGGCGTGCCGTACTGCAGGATCGGTGCGATGCCGAGGCCGACGCCGGCCTCGAGCGTGACGCCGAGCGACTGGTCGACGCGGCCGATCTCCTCGATCGCGACGCACAGGCTGGTGAAGTCGCCGTCCGCGCCGCCGAACTCTTCTGGAGCGGTCAGACCGAACAGCCCGAGATCGCCCATCTTCTGCACGACGTCCACCGGGAAGTGATGGTCGCGGTCCCACTGGGCGACGTGCGGGCCGATCTCGCCCTCGGCGAACTCGCGGACGCTGCGGCGGAAGGACTCGTGCTCTTTCGACAGCTGAAAGGTCATGTCCGGAGCCTACCAAGACAGGTTAACGTTCGTTAACCGTCGCGCACGCCCTAGACTGCGGCAGGCAACCAACGAGGAGTGAATCTGTGAGCAATCCGCTGTCGAAGGTCCTGATCGCGAACCGTGGCGAGATCGCCGTGCGCGTGGTGCGGGCCTGCAAGGACGCGGGGATCGCTTCCGTCGCGGTCTACGCCGAGCCCGACCGGGACGCGCTGTTCGTGCGTCTTGCCGATGAGGCACACTCCCTTGAGGGCTCGACCCCCGGCGACTCCTACCTGTCGATCGACAAGATCCTCGCGATCGCGAAGACCAGCGGCGCCGACAGCATCCACCCGGGATACGGATTCTTGTCCGAGAACGCCGAGTTCGCCCAGGCCGTCGTCGACGCCGGGCTCATCTGGATCGGTCCGCCAGCTCACGCCATCGAGAATCTCGGCGACAAGGTCAAGGCCCGTCACATCGCCCAGAAGGTCGGCGCACCCCTGGTCCCCGGCACCAAGGACCCCGTCGCCGATGCTGCCGAGGTGCGCGCGTTCGCCGAGGAGCACGGCGTGCCGATCGCGATCAAGGCCGCGTTCGGCGGCGGCGGTCGCGGTCTGAAGATCGCGTACACGCTCGATGAGGTCGAGGAGAAGTTCGAGTCCGCGGTCCGCGAGGCGGTCAGCGCCTTCGGCCGTGGCGAGTGCTTCGTCGAGCGATTCGTGCACCAGCCGCGCCACGTGGAGACGCAGTGCCTCGCCGACAGCCACGGCAACGTCGTGGTCGTGTCGACCCGCGACTGCTCGTTGCAGCGTCGCCACCAAAAGCTCGTCGAGGAGGCGCCGGCACCGTTCCTCACCGACGAGCAGCTGTCCACGCTGTACTCCTCGTCCAAGGCCATCCTCAAGGAGGCCGGCTACGTCGGCGCCGGGACCTGCGAGTTCCTCGTCGGCACCGACGGGATCATCAGCTTCCTCGAGGTCAACACCCGCCTGCAGGTCGAGCACCCGGTCTCCGAGGAGGTCACCGGACTCGACCTGGTGCGCGAGATGTTCCGCATCGCCGCCGGCGAGGAGCTCGGTTACGACGACCCCGCGATCGTCGGTCACTCGATCGAGTTCCGCATCAACGCCGAGGACGGCGGCAAGGGCTTCCTGCCGGCGCCGGGAACCCTGACCCGGTGGGCTCCGCCGTCGGGCCCCGGGGTCCGCGTCGACGGGGGCTACGAGCAGGGCGAGACCGTGCCCGGCGCGTTCGACTCCCTCGTGGCCAAGCTGATCGTGTCCGGCAGCACCCGCCAGCAGGCTCTGGAGCGCTCACGACGCGCCCTGGACGAGTTCGAGGTCGACGGCATGCCCACCGTCATCGCGTTCCACCGCTCGGTGGTCGTCGATCCCGCCTTCACCGCCACCCATCCTGATGGCACGGCCGGCTCGTTCGACGTCTACACGACCTGGATCGAGACCGACTACGACAACCAGCTGGCTCCGTACAGCGGTTCGACGCCAGGCGAGGTCGAGGTGGCCGAGCGCGAACGCATCGTCGTCGAGGTCGGCGGCAAGCGGGTCGAGGTCGTCCTGCCCGGAGGTCTCGGCGCCGGTGCACCGGCCGCCGGCGCGAAGAAGCCCAAGCGCAAGGCCGGCGGCGGTGGCAGCGCAACTGCCGGCGGCGACGCGCTCACCGCACCCATGCAGGGCACCATCGTGAAGATCGCGGTCGAGGACGGTCAGGAGGTCGCCGAGGGCGATCAGGTCTTCGTGATCGAGGCCATGAAGATGGAACAGCCCATCAACGCGCACAAGGCCGGTACCATCGCCGGCCTGGCCATCGAGGTGGGTGCTGCGGTCGGCTCGGGCGACGTGCTCGCCCAGATCACGGACGCACCGGTCGCGGACGCACCGGCCACGGACGCACCTGTTGGCGACGCCGAGGCCGACGACGACCAGTAGCGCGTCGACGACCGCGCGCTGCCGGGATGGTTCGCGCGGCTCAGGTGCGCCGACTCACGGGCGCCGACGTACTGGGGGGACCTCAGGCGGTGCCTGGTGGTCGACCTCCCCGTGGGCGACGCCGGCACCCCACACCATGACCGTGACGCCCAGCCAGGTGCCCCAGCCGTGGATGGAGAAGCCGCCCTCGACGGTGGCGAGATCGGTGAGCAGCAGCGCCACGTAGGTCAGGGCCAGTCCCCCGACGATCGTGTAGGCCCGGGTGAACCGGCTGACCATGGCCAGCACGATGCCGCGCAGCGCGACCGTCAGGATCGTGAACAGCACGACCGCGAAGACGAACCACCACAGGGTGATCGTGAAGCGTTCGAACAAGAACGCGGCCAGAGCCAGCGACACGATGTTGGCCAGGGCCGCGATGCAGATCGACCTCAGCAGCGCGGGCAGGTGGCGACCATCTTCCTCAACGGCCATCGCCGATCAGAAGGTGAACCAGTTGGACTTGAGGCCGAACGCCCACCGGGCGTCGTTGCCCGAGATCGTCACGGACTTCCTGGACCCGGTCAGGGTCAAGGACGTCACGCGGCCGCCCCAGTCGCCCGCACCGGTCCGTTTGATGACGGCCAGCTTCTTGAGTGTTCCGATCGACGGATAGGCCTGCTCGATCTTGCCTGCCGTGACGGAGATCTTCCAGCTGTGGTTGGCATTGCCGGACCACCCGTCGTACCGATCGGCCGTCGCCTTCAGGTAGGGCTGGCTGCCCGCTGCGGTGTATCCCCCTGACGAGGACGAGAACTGGGTCAGCGCGAGTGCACCGTTGTACGTGAGCACCTTGCCGGCAGTTCCAGCCACTGCCGCGTCGGTCCGTGTCGTCTCCTTCGACGCTCCGCCATAGACCTGGCAGGCAGTGGTGCTGCAGATGTCGTAGTAGCGCCCGGTCCCCATGCTGCGCGCACCATAGGTACGGGCGGCCACGGCCTGCGCCTTGAGTGCCTCCGCATGCCACGTGGCCGGCATCTCGGACGCGATGACGCCGCGGACGTAGTCGTCGATCGACAGGCTGTTGACGGTGTCGCGACTGCTGGACCCGGACGACGGCTTCGCCGACCTGACGGCGCCGCGCAGCTTCAGTACAGCACCGCTCGGCACGATCAGGCCGATCGTCGACGGCCCGGAGAATTCACCGTCGCCGCTCCAGGTCAGCGGCGAGCCGGCATGGATGTAGTTGGTGTATCCGCCGGACGTCCGGTACTGCAACTTCGAGCGGGTCGCTGAGCCTGCCGTCCGCACGATCTCCCATCGATCGACCGTCTTGCCTCCGATCGAGGTGGGCAGGGAGACGGTGCGCTTGCCGGAGAGGTCCTTGACCTTCAGGCCGGACTGGCCGTCGACGAGCACGCCATCGGTGGTGTCGGCTGAGATGAGGACGCGGATGTTCCCGCTCTTCGTCGACAGCGAGGTCCCCGGGTAGTAGTGCGACAGGATCGAGGAGTACCGGACTCCTTCACGCGCGGCACCCTCGGCGCCGTACTGGCTCATGCCGATGCCGTGTCCGTATCCGTGGCCCTTGAACGAGAGGGTCCGCGACGATGGAACCGTCACCGAGCTCGAGGTGGCGGCACCCGGTGCCGTCGTCGAGGTCGACGCCGACACGGCCGAGGAGTACTCACTGGCACGCGTGTTCGACTTCGGATCCACCACCACCACCGCGAAGTAGTACTTCGTCCCCGGCTTCAGACCAGCAACAGTCCCCTTGTTCTCGGTGAACTTGC
>JBBSRN010000174.1:0-5205 GCA_038242985.1 Propionibacteriales bacterium
GACGTCGGTCTCTCCCTCGTACAGACCCATGACGTTGCCCTCAGGATCTTCCACGACAGCCCACCAGCTGGTCTCGGAGATCGGTGCCTTCTCGATCAGGACGCGGCCGCCGTGCTCGACGGCGAGGTGCAGTGCGTCGTCGATCGAGTCGACCTCCACGTAGGAGCGCGGTTGGGTGAAGCTGTCATCGCGATGGACCAGCCCGCCTCCGCTGATCCGATTGGGCGCCTGCCACATCGGGTAGCCCTCGAAGCCGGGCGGCTCGGTGATCTCCCAGCCGAACAGGGACTCGTAGAAGCCTCGGGCCCGGCGGGTGTCGACCACCGGGATCTCGATGTGTGTGATGTCTCCGTGCGGCATGGTGCCTCCTCGATCCAGCAGGCGTCCAGTGTGCCTTCGCGCCATCAGCACCACAAGACCCGACGTGCCCGGGTCGACCGTCAGCCGGCCGGTGCCGGATCGGACCGGTCGCGCACCCGTTCGTAGTCGACCACGTCGAAGCCGGTGTGCACGGTGCGCTGGACCTCGCGCCAGCTCGACCAGTCCACGGGCGGGAACCAGACGTCGCCGTCGGGTGCCTGCGCGACACGGGTGATCGACATCGCATCGACCAGGTCGCGCTCCACCGCCTCGGCGTACACCTGAGCGCCACCGACGACGAACATCTCGTCGTCGAGCGCGGCCGCACGCAGCAGTGCGTCGTCGAGGCTCGCGGCGACTTCGACCCCGGAGGCACGCCAGTCTGTTTGGCCGGTGATGACGATGGTGGTGCGGCCCGGCAGCGCACGACCGATCGACTCGAACGTGGCTCGACCCATGATGATCGGGTGGCCGAGCGTGAGGGCCTTGAAGTGCGCCAGGTCCTCCGGCAGCCGCCAGGGCAAGCCGCCGGCCGCGCCGATGACGCCGTTGGCGCCGATGGCAGCGACCAGCGTGGTCGTTCGACTCATATGGCGATGGGGGCCTTGATGAGGGGGTGCGGGTCGTAGCCGTCGATCGTCACCGACTCGAGCGTGAAGTCGTCGATCGAGGTGATGGCCGGGTCCAGCCTCAGCTGAGGCAGCGCCCGCGGCTCGCGGGTCAGCTGTTCGCGCGCCTGGTCCAGGTGGTTGGAGTACAGGTGCGCATCGCCCAGCGTGTGCACGAAGTCGCCGACCTCGAGGCCGGCGACCTGGGCCACCATGTGGGTCAGCAGGGCATAGGACGCGATGTTGAACGGCACGCCGAGGAACACGTCCGCCGAGCGCTGGTACAGCTGGCACGACAGTCGATCGACCCCACTGGCATCTCGGGCCACGTAGAACTGGAACAACGCGTGGCACGGCGCGAGCGCCATGGCGTCCAGGTCCGAGACGTTCCAGGCGCTGACGATGTGTCGGCGCGAGTCCGGATCGGCGCGCAGCTGCTCGATGACGCCGGCGAGCTGGTCGATGGTGCGACCGTCGGCGGCGGGCCATGAACGCCACTGGTGCCCGTAGACCGGTCCGAGGTCGCCGTTCTCGTCGGCCCACTCATCCCAGATGCTGATGCCGTTGGAGCGAAGGTAGCCGGTGTTGGTGTCGCCGGAGATGAACCAGAGCAGCTCGCCGATCACCGACTTGACGTGGACCTTCTTGGTCGTGACCAGCGGGAACCCCGCGCGCAGGTCGAATCGCATCTGGTGTCCGAAGACGCTGCGGGTGCCGGTGCCGGTGCGGTCGCCCTTGACCACGCCCTCGTCGAGGATCCGCTGCATCAGATCGAGGTAGGACTGCATCCGGTGAGACTACCAACGGCTCGCGCCGGCGATCCGGGTCGCCGCCCCTGCGGGAGGCGCGGCGCCAGAAGCCGGGTGTGACAGACTTCGGCAATGCCCGCGCCGCAGGAGACGACCCCCGCCGAGGTGCGCAAGGTGGTCTGGATCCAGCTCGCGCTGACGGCCGGATTCCTCGTCGTGGTGTTCGGGCTCCTCGGCGGCCTCGACGCAGACCTCCCGCCGATCTGGCTGATGGCCGTGTCGATCGTCGTCATCGTGATCGGCGCCGTGCTGGCCGAGCGCGCCTGGCTGAAGCTGACCCCGCTCGATCCCACGGCGTCGACCGGAACGGCGCTGGACGCCTTCGTCGCCCACACCACCCGCAAGTTCGTGATCTGCGAGGGTGCTCTGCTGATCTGCATCCTCCTCGCCTTCGCCAGCAACAGCGCGGGCTGGTTGGTGGTCATCGCCGGCGTGCCTGCGCTGGCCGTCCTCGCCTTCGAGACGTGGCCGAGCCCGCGCAACCTGTCGCTGACCGCAGCGATGCTCGACACCAACGGTGCCGAGTCCGGTCTCCTGGAGAGCTTCGAGACCCGATGACCGGAAACATCGAGCCGGGCCCCGACGTCAGCGCCCGACTGGCCTGGCCCGAGGACGCCGCCGCCATCGGCCGGGTGCAGATGCGGGCCTGGCAACGTACGTACGCCGACGTCATCGGACCCGATGCCCTCGCCACGCTGGACCTGGCCGAGATCACCGAGCAGTGGGCGCGCACCATCACCTCGCCCCCCGATGCTCGGGTGCGGGCCTTGGTGGCGCTCGAACGGGTCGTGCTGCGGGGATTCACGCTGGTGCACCCGTGCTTCGATCCCGACGCCGATCAGGTCGCTGACGGCGAGATCGGCGAGTTCGTGGTCGATCCGGACCACCGTGGAGCGGGGCACGGTTCGCGCCTGGTCAACGCCGCCGTCGACACGCTCCGTGCCGACGGATTCCGCCGCGCGGTCTGGTGGGTCGACACCACCGACGACGACCTGCGCACCTTCGTCGCCGATTCGGGCTGGGAGCCCGACGGCGCGCACCGCGAGCTGGCCGCCGCGACCGGAGCGCAGGTCAAGCAGGTACGGCTGCACACGAGCCTGTCGTGAGCACACCGACCGACCGGTCGGTGATCGCCGACTCGCTGGGGGTCTCTGCCGCGGTCGGGCTCTACGGGGTCTCCTTCGGAGCCATCGCGACCTCCTCGGGGCTGTCCATCTGGCAGGCGTGCGCGCTGTCGCTGTTCGTGTTCACCGGCGCGTCCCAGTTCGCGTTCGTCGGCGTCATCGGCGCAGGCGGATCAGCATTGACCGGAGCCCTGACCGCGGCCCTGCTGGGCAGCCGCAACATGTTCTACGGCATCGCGCTCGCGCCGCGGCTCCAGCTCTCGCGCGGCGGACGCGCTGCCGCTGCGCACCTGGTCATCGACGAGTCGACCGCGATGGCGATCACGCGCCCGACGCTGCGCCAGACGCGGCTCGGGTTCTTCTGGACCGGACTGGGCGTCTTCACGTTGTGGAATCTGTCGACACTGGTGGGCGCGGTGGCCGGCGAGACGCTCGGTGATCCACGGACCTATGGACTCGACGCTGCCGTCGGCGCGGCCTTCCTCGGGCTGCTGTGGCCGCGACTGACCACGCCGCACGCCCGACTCGTGGCCCTGGCCGGAGCCGCTGTCGCGGCCGGACTGGTCCCGGTGACCGCCGCCGGCGCGCCGATCATCATCGGCGGAGCCGTTGCCGTCGGACTCGGCCTGCTGTGGCGGCCCCTCGGCGACGGTGAGCCCCAAGAAGTGAGTGCCGAAGAGTGAACATCGTGTGGGTCGGCATCGTGCTGAGCGCGGCCGGGTGCTTCGCGCTGAAGCTGACCGGGATGTCGGTGCCGGAGCGAGTGCTGGTCCATCCGTTGACGGTCCGTGTCTCGGACCTGATCCCCGTGGGCCTGCTCGGAGCCCTCGTCGCGGTCCAGGTCTTCGCCGAGGACTCCCGATTCGTCGTGGATGCACGCTTGGCGGCGCTGGGGGTCGCCGCCCTGCTCCTGTGGTTGCGCGTCCCGTTCCTGCCCATGGTGGTCCTGTCCGCGGCCGCCGCCGCCGCCCTCCGCCAGCTCTGAGGGTGGGGTCGGTTTACCACGGTGCGTAGGCAAGATCTCTCCGGCCGTGGGAAGTTACCCACGGTCGGAGCCGGTCGACCTACGCACCGTGGTAAACCGATCCACCGGTCAGAGGCCGAGGACGGGGTCGAGGCCGACGGTGAGGCCGGGGCGGCCGGTGACGGCGCGGAGCGCGGCGAGCACGCCGGGCATGAAGGACTCGCGATCGTGGGAGTCGTGCCGGATCGAGAACGTCTCGCCCACTCCCCCGAGCACGACCTCCTGGCTGGCGGTGTAGCCCCGGGCGCGCAGGGCGTGCACCGAGATGCCGGCCACGACGGCTCCGCGAGCGCCACCGGGATCGGTGTGGGTCGCGTCGGGGACTGCGGGCGATCCTGCCGCGGCACGCGCGGCGGAGATCATCTCGGCGGTGCGGGTGGCCGTGCCCGACGGCGCGTCGACCTTGTCCGGATGATGCATCTCGACGACTTCGACGGATTCGAAGAACGGCGCCGCCTCTGCGGCGAACTTCATCATCAGGACGGCCCCGATCGAGAAGTTCGGCACGATCAGCACACCGACCTGTGGTGCGTCGGCGAGCAGCCCGCGCACTGTCTCGATCTTCGCCTCGTCGAAGCCGCTGGTGCCGACCACGACGTGCACGCCGGCCTCGATGCAGGCCCGCACGTGATCCAGCGCGACGTCGGGCTGCGTGAAGTCGAGCACGACATCGGCGTCGCCGAGCGAGTCCAGCGGGTCGTCGACGTCGATCTCGGCGCAGACCTGCAGTCCCTCGGCGGCCGTGATCGCCTGCACCGCCGCCGATCCCATGCGTCCCTTGGCTCCCAGCACGGCTACACGAGTCATGCCGGTCAGCCTATCGGCGCCCGCCCTGCGCGGCCACGACCTCCGCCAGCACATCGAGGCCAGCCTCGACCTCGGCGAACGATGTCGACAGCGGCGACAGACCGATCCGGACCATGTCGGGCTCGCGGAAGTCCGGCAGCACTCCACGCTCGGCGACCGCAGCGGTGATCTGCCGTGCCTCGGGGTGCCGGATCGTCACGTGGCCACCCCGGACCGCGGCGTCGCGCGGCGTGACGGTCACCAACCCGTGGGCGTCCAGGAGATCGAGCGCGAACGTCGTGAGGGCCGTCGACTTGGCCCGGATGAGGTCGACGCCCGCCTCCGCCGTCAGTCGCACGCCCTCCTGCACGGCGAGCATCCCCGACACCGGCGGCGTCCCGGACAGCATCCGCCGGATCGACGGAGCCGCCTCGTAGGTCTCGCCCATCGCGAACAGGTCCGCAGCACTCCACCAGCCCTCGATGGGCTGGCGC
>JBBSRN010000175.1:0-5173 GCA_038242985.1 Propionibacteriales bacterium
TCGATCGTCCAGCCCACCGCGTGCTCGGCGATCAGCGCGTCGAGACGTTCGTGGTGCGTCACCACGCCCTCGACCAGGGCGGCCGCGTAGTCGTTCGCGGGGTACTCGTGACCGGCCGATCGGCGCTCGGCCAGCGAACCCCCCAGGGGGAGGTCCTGCAGCTCGGACTCGAACAGCACGTCGAGTGCCCGCTTGCGGGACTTGGTACGGGCAGACATCAGGCGTGACTCATCAGGACTGGACGCGACCCTGGTAGCTGGCGTCGCGGGTGTCGACCTTGATCTTCTCGCCGTTGACGATGAACAGCGGGACCTGGATGTCCTTGCCGGTCTCGAGGCGAGCCGGCTTGGTGCCGCCGCTGGAACGGTCACCCTGCAGTCCGGGCTCGGTGTACTCCACGAGCAGCTCGACCGAGGCCGGCAGCTCCACGTAGAGCACGCGGCCCTCGTTGGTGGCCACCACGGCCTCCTGGTTCTCCAGCAGGAAGCCGACCGCGTCGCCCATCACCTGCGGCGAGACCTCGGTCTGGTCGAAGGTGGCGGTGTCCATGAACACGTAGCTCGTGCCGTCGTTGTACAGGTACTGCATCGTGCGCTTGTCGACCGTGGCGGTCTCGACCTTCGTGCCGGCGTTGAACGTCCGGTCGACGACCTTGCCGGACTCGACGTTCTTCAGCTTCGTGCGGACGAAGGCCGGGCCCTTGCCCGGTTTGACGTGTTGGAACTCCACGACAGCCCACAGCTGTCGTTCGATGTTCAGCACCATGCCGTTCTTCAAGTCGTTCGTGGTGGCCATCAGGCGATCTCCAGGAGCTCGGTGGTCATCGGCGTGAGGATCTCCGGCTGCCCGGGACCGCTCGCGACGACGAGGGTGTCTTCAGCGCTTCTCACGAGGACGGTGTCCTCGATGCGCACTCCCCCACGGCCCGGGACGTAGATGCCGGGCTCGACCGTGAGGACGGTGCGAGGGATGAGTCTACCGGCGTGCGAGGCGCCGACGAACGGATCCTCGTGGATCTGCAGCCCGACCCCGTGCCCGAGACCGGTCGTGAACCGGTCGAGCCACCCGGCCGCGTCCAGCGACGAGCGCGCTGCCGTGTCGATCTCGGCGATGGCGCCGCCCTCGACGCACGCCCGCACACCGGCGGCCTGCGACTCACGCACCGCCGCGTGCACCTCGCGCTGCCAGTCATCGGCCGCCCCGGTGACGACCGTGCGGGTGCAGTCGGCGTGGTAGCCGTCGACCCGTGCGCCGAAGTCGATCTTGAGCAGCTCATCGGCGCCGACGACGCGCTCGGTGGGCTGGTGGTGCGGGATCGCCGAGTTCTCGCCGGCCGCCACGATCGTTGCGAAGGCGATCGCCTCGGCACCGGTCTGCAGCATGCGGAACTCGAGTCGGCGGGCGATGTCGCGCTCGGTCGTCCCCACCAGTCGCTGCTCGTACAGCCACGCCAGCGCATCGACCGAGATGGCGCAGGCGCGTCGCAGCGCATCGATCTCGACCTCGTCCTTGATCTCGCGCAGGCGTTCCACCACCGCTCCCGAGGACGTGATGGTCACCGAAGCGAGCTCTGCCAGCCGCTGGTGCGCATCGACGCTCAGCGTGTGCGTCTCGGCGCCCCACGACTCGCCGGTGGCCCGGGCGGCCATCCCGCCCAGCAGGTCCCGACCCACCACGAGCTCGAGATCAGCAGCCTCGACCGCCGCCTGGTCGCGGTAGCGGCCATCGGTGAACAGCACGCAGTTGCCGTCGGTCGGCACCAGCAGGGCACCGTTCGATCCGGTGAAACCGGTGAGATAGCGCACGTTCACCGCGGTGGTCACGAACATCCCGGCCAGGCCTCGATCCGTCAGCTCCGCGCCCAGGCGCGCGCGTCGACCCGCGGTGCTGGCGGCCACACCCCGCGCTGGCGTGCTCATCGGCTGACCGCGCGGAAGCTGTCGCGCAGCATCGCCTCGTCGGGCCCGGCCAGGATCACCGGATCGGCCAGTGCGTCCAGCACCACGAGTCGCAGCTCGTTGCCGCGCGACTTCTTGTCCAGGCGCATCACCGCGAGGAGCTCGTCGAAGGACGCACCGGCGTAGCTGATGGGCAGGCCGGCCGCGCCGAGCACTCGCCGGTGGCGCTCGACCAGCGCGGCGTCGATGCGACCGGCGCGGTGGGCCAGCTCGGCGACGAACACCATGCCGATCGAGATGGCCTCACCATGCTTGACCAGATGGTGCTCCAGACTCTCGATCGCGTGACCGAGCGTGTGACCGTAGTTGACCGCCTCCCGGCCGATGCCGGTACCCGCGCTGCCGCTGGTCTCGCGCAGGTCGTTGCTGACTGCGGCGGCCTTGACCGCGATCCCGCGCTCGATGAGCTCGGTCAGCACCGGCGAGGTCGGATCCAGCGCAGCAGCCGGATCGGCCTCGAACAGCTCGAGAATGACCGGATCGGCGATGAAACCGCACTTGAGCACCTCGGCCAGGCCGCTGCGCAGCTCAGGCAGGGGCAGCCCCGACAGGACGTCGAGATCGCACAGGACGCCGGCGGGTTCGTGGAACGCGCCGACGAGATTCTTGCCGTGGGCGGTGTTGATCCCGGTCTTGCCGCCGACCGCGGCATCGACCATGCCCAGCACGCTGGTGGGCACGGTGACGCATCGCACGCCGCGCAACCACGTGGCGGCGACGAATCCGGCCAGGTCGGTGGTGGCTCCCCCGCCGAGGCCGACCACCACGTCCGAGCGGGTGAATCCGTTCTCGCCCAGCAACCGCCAGCACTCGGTGAGCACGTCGGCGGTCTTGGCCGCCTCGCCGTCGGGGACCTGGACCACCAGCACCTCGAGGCCGTCGGCCATCAGGATCGTCCGCAGCTCGTCGGCGCGACCTGCCATCGTCGGCGGACAGACGATGGCGACGCGGACCGCATCGTCGCCCACGAGCGTGCGCAGCTGGGCCTGCACTCCCCTGCCGATCAGGACGTCGTAGGGCCGATCGGTACCGATCCTGATGCGGCGCGTCATCGGCCGGAGTCGATCAGCGCGGCAACGCGATCGGCGACCTGCGCAGCATCGAGCTCGTCGGTCACCACGGTGTGGCGCGCCACCTCGGTGTAGAGCGGGCGACGGGCGTCCATCAGCGACTTGAGCTGCGACCGCACGTTGCCCAGCAGCAACGGGCGGCCGGCGCCCAGGCCGACCCGGGACGCAGCGGCTGCCAGCCCGAGGTCCAGGAACACGACGGGTCTGCCGGCGAGCGCGGCTCGGGTGGTCGCGCTCAGCACCGCTCCTCCGCCGAGCGCCAGCACGCCCTCGTGGTCGGCCAGGGCCGCGGCGACGGCCCGCTCCTCCAGCGCGCGGAAGTGCTGCTCGCCGTGGTCGATGAAGATCTCCTGGACCGTCTCGCCCTCGGCGCTCTCGATGTCGTGGTCGGTGTCGCGCACACCGACCCCCCAGCGGCGGCCGAGCTCACCGGCGACCGTCGTCTTTCCCGCGCCGGGAGGACCGACCAGCACGACCAGCGGTCCAGTGGTCACGCGAACCTCAGGTGCGACCGGTAGGCGTCGACGTTGCGCCGGGTCTCACCGACGGAGTCGCCGCCGAACTTCTCCAGGATCGCGTCGGCAACCACCAGAGCGACCATCGCCTCGGCCACGATGCCGGCCGCCGGGACGGCACAGACGTCCGATCTCTGGTGGTGCGCCGTGGCCTCCTGACCGGTCTGGACGTCGATGGTGCGCAGCGCGCGCGGCACGGTGGCGATGGGCTTCATGGCTGCGCGCACACGCAGCAGCTCACCGGTGGACATGCCGCCCTCGGTACCGCCGGAGCGTCCCGACGTGCGCCGGATGCCGCTGTCCGTCGCGATGATCTCGTCGTGGGCCAGGGATCCGCGGGTGCGGGCGAGCTCGAAGCCGTCGCCGACCTCGACGCCCTTGATGGCCTGGATGCCCATCAGCGCCGCGGCCAGCCGTCCGTCGAGGCGCCGGTCCCAGTGGGTGTACGAACCCAGGCCGGGCGGAAGTCCGTCGACGACGACCTCGACGACGCCGCCGAGCGTGTCGCCGTCCTTGTGGGCCTGGTCGATCTCCTCGATCATCGAGGCGCTGGTGGCGGCGTCGAAGCAGCGCACCGGATCGGCGTCGAGGGCCTCGACGTCGGCGTGGGCCGGGACGACGCCCGCCGGGGCGCGCACCGTGCCCAGCTCGACCACGTGCGACAGCACGGTCGCACCGGTGGACTGGGCGATGAACTGGGCTGCGACCTCGCCCAGCGCCACCCGAGCCGCGGTCTCGCGGGCGCTCGCCCGCTCGAGGACGGGACGGGCCTCGTCGAAGTCGTACTTCTGCATGCCGGCCAGGTCGGCATGGCCGGGCCGAGGACGGGTGAGCGGCGCATTGCGCTTGAGCCCGTCGAGGACGTCGGCGTCGACGGGATCGGGGGACATCACCTGGTCCCACTTGGCCCACTCGCTGTTGGCGATGCGCAGGGCGACGGGACTACCGAGGGAGGATCCGTGGCGCAGGCCACCGACGATCTCCAGCTCATCGGCCTCGAAGGACATCCTGGCGCCGCGACCGTAGCCCAGGCGCCGCCGCGCCAGCGCGGCCCGGATGTCCGTGCTGGTGACCTGCACACCGGCGGGTAGGCCCTCGAGGATCGCCACCAGGGCAGGACCGTGCGACTCACCTGCGGTCAACCAACGAAGCATGATCCGATTCTTCCACGTCGGGCGCCGGACCTGTGCTGCACCTCAACCAGCCTGGAGGACCGCTCCGAACATCGCCCCGAGGACCGCGCCGACCAGCATGAAGGGTCCGAAGGCGAAGCCGTCGCGGTCGACGACGCGCAGCTTCACCAGGATCGGCGCCACGACCCCGCCAAGGAGGAATCCGGCGTACCCGCCGACGACGGTCTCGTCGAAGCCGAGCGAGCCCAGCGCCAGGCCCAGGGAGGCCGACAGCCGGACGTCACCGAAGCCGAA
The DNA here is from genome assembly GCA_038242985.1 of Propionibacteriales bacterium. Taxonomy (GTDB): domain Bacteria; phylum Actinomycetota; class Actinomycetes; order Propionibacteriales; family Nocardioidaceae; genus Aeromicrobium. The sequence continues at coordinate 4,971 of JBBSRN010000175.1, forward strand.
CGCCCCGCCGAAGTATCGGGCCGCGAGCCAGAACATGAAGCGGTAGATCAGGTACAGGACCACGTTGCCGATCAACGCGTGGACCAGGAGGCCGGCGTCCTGCGTCCAGATCGCGGCGACCGTCACGAGGGCGAGGACGAGCACGTACAGCAACGATGTGAGCACGAACGGCAGGTATCGCGTGTGCCAGTCGACGAACGCCA
>JBBSRN010000176.1:0-5164 GCA_038242985.1 Propionibacteriales bacterium
CCACGAGACCAGGCGGCGCCGCAAGATGCTGCTCAACCGCGCCGAGATCGACAGGATCGAACGGCGCACCACGGAGAAGGGCCTGACGATCGTGCCCCTCTCGCTGTACTTCCTGGACGGCCGCGCCAAGGTCGAGATCGCCCTCGCCCGCGGCAAGAAGACCTACGACAAGCGGCATGCGATCGCCGAGCGCACCGCCACCCGTGAGGCCGAGCGCGACCTCGGGCGCCGGCTCAAGGGCATGTAGTGCTCGACGCGGACGTCCCCGAATACCTGGACCGACTCGGCCTGCCCGGCATCGTGGACGTGCACACACACTTCATGCCACCGCCGATCATGGCGAAGGTCTGGTCCTACTTCGACTCTGCTGGATCTGACGCTGCCGCGTCGGGGGCTGGATCTGACGCTGCCGCGTCGGGGGCTGGATCTGACGCTGCCGCGTCGGGGGCGGGCGCGCTGCTGGGCGGCCGATCCTGGCCCATCACGTACCGCGGCACGGACGAAGAACGAGTCGAGCAGCTGCGGACCATCGGGGTGCGGAAGTTCTCGGCACTGTCGTATGCGCACAAGCCCGGCATCGCCGGATTCATGAACGACTGGACGCTCGACTTCAGCGCCCGCACCCCGGACGCCCTGCGCTCGGCCACCTTCTACCCCGAGCCCGCGGCGGCCGCGTACGTGCCGCAGCTGATCGCCGGCGGGGTCGAGGTGTTCAAGGTGCACGTGCAGGTGGGCGACTTCGCGCCCAACGACCCGTTGCTCGAGCCGGTCTGGGGCGCGCTCGCCGAGTCCAGGACCCCGATCGTCCTGCACGCCGGCTCCGGTCCCGCTCCCGGCAGGTTCACCGGCCCGGGCGCGGTGGCGGACGTGCTGTCGCGACACCCGACCCTCGCGCTGGTCATCGCGCACCTGGGAATGCCGGAGATCTCTGAGTTCCTCGATCTCGCCGAGCGGTACGAGAACGTGCGGCTCGACACGACGATGGCGTTCGTCGACTTCTGGGAACAGCCCGTGCCGGCGGAGATCCCCGAACGACTGCTGCGCCTGCAGGACAAGATCCTGTTCGGCACCGACTTCCCGAACATCCCCTACGAGTACGCGCATCAGATCGAGGCGCTGGATCGGCTCGGGCTGGGGGAGGACTGGATGCGCTCGGTGCTGTGGCACAACGGGGCGCGGCTGTTCGACGTGGTCATCAGCGAAGCGGAATGATCCGCCTCGCCACCGCCCGGGGCCGGTGGCTGCTGGCGGCGATGATCCTCGGTTCGGGCATGACCTTCCTCGACGGCTCGATCGTCTCGTTGGCCCTGCCGGCCATCGATCGCGATCTCGCCGGTGGCGTCGCGGGTCTCCAGTGGACGGTCAACGCCTACACGCTGACGCTGGCCGCGCTGATCCTCGTGGGTGGCTCACTGGGCGATCGATGGGGTCGCCGGCGGGTCTACCTGGTGGGCGTCACGTGGTTCGTGCTCGCCTCGGTGCTGTGCGCGGTGGCACCGAGGATCGAGGTGCTCGTGGCCGCACGTGCGTTGCAGGGTGTCGGTGGTGCGTTGTTGACTCCTGGCAGCCTGGCGATCATCTCGGCGTCGTTCCATCCCGATGATCGCGGTCGAGCGATCGGCGCGTGGTCGGGCCTGGCCGGCGTCACGACGGCGATCGGCCCTCTGGTCGGTGGCTATCTCGTCGACACGGCGGGCTGGCGGTCGATCTTTTGGCTCAACGTCCCGCTGGCCCTGCTGGTGATCTGGTTGACGGTGCGCCACGTGCCCGAGACTCGCGGGTCCGACGACCGGCTCGACGTGACCGGAGCCTCGTTGGCTGCCGGTGGTCTGGCGTTGCTCACGTTCGGGCTGGTGGACCGGTCGTGGCCGTACGCCGTCGTCGGCGCGGTCGTGCTGGTCGGCTTCGTGTGGCACCAGGGCGTCGCGGCGCATCCACTCGTGCCGCTGGGGCTGTTCGCCGATCGGGTCTTCACGGCGGCGAACATCTGCACCTTTGCGATCTACGGGGCGCTCGCGGGTTCAGGCTTCCTGCTGGTGCTCCAGCTGCAGTACGTCGCAGGCTTCTCGCCGCTGGAGGCGGGACTCGCCACGATCCCCGCCACGATCCTGATGCTGCTGTTCTCCGCTCGCGCCGGTGCGCTCGCCACCCGCATCGGACCGCGGCTGCCGATGACCATCGGACCACTCGTGGCCGCCTGCGGTCTGGCGCTGTACCTGGGCATCGGCGCCGGCGCCTCGTTCGTGCGCGACGTGCTGCCCGGGGCGGTGGTGTTCGGTGTGGGGCTGACCACGCTGGTCGCCCCGCTGACCACGACGGTGCTCGCGGCGGCACCCGATGCGCAGACCGGCATCGCGTCGGGCGTCAACAATGCGGTGGCTCGCACCGGGTCCCTGCTCGCGGTGGCCGCCATACCGCCGATCGCGGGCATCGCGGGCGCCAACTTCGCCGATCCAGCCGTGTTCGGCCCGGGCTTTCGCACCGGCATCGAGATCTGCATCGGCATGCTGGTGCTCGCCGGGGCGTGTGCCTTCGCCCTCGTGCACGGCCCTTCGGCCGCTCCCGCCGCGACGACCGCCACTTCCTGACCGCGAGTGGCGCAATCTGTCCCGCGAGTGGCGCAGTCTGGCGACGACACGCCGAGCTGGACCGCCAAACTGCGCCACTCGCGGGGCTTCGCGCGGGGGTGTGGGCGGAGCTGGTGCGGGGCGTCACCAGGAGGGCGTAGACTGGGGTCACAACTCAAGAGGGGCTGATCGGTTTCGACTGTGGTCGTTCGATTCAGGTGAAGCGGGTAGAGGATCCAGGGTTATCTCTTTAACGATCTCTGGAAACCAACAAGTGCCGATTCAAAGCGCACTGACTTCGCCCTCGCTGCTTAAGCGATAGGTGAAGGGCTGGCCCGGGGGCGTCTCCGCTCCGGATCGCCAGTCTCATCAAGGGGACTTGCTGGTCACACTGTGTTGCAGGGTGTGATCGGGACTTTACTGTGACTGAGCTCGTCGACGATGCGTTCGTCCAAGCGTCGGAGCTGAGAAAAGCGTCAGACGAAATACACCCGTAGAAGCCCTGGCTCAGCGCCGTAGGACCCGGGTTCAATTCCCGGCAGCTCCACTCATCCATGATGCAGGCCCCCGACATCGTCCGGGGCCTTCGTCATGTCACGCTTCGTGGTGCCATGCGGTGTCGAGCACCGAGTTGGGTCGAAACTGCACCGGGTCGCCGCGACGGGTCGGGCGAATCAGATCGAACCCGCCGGTCGTCACCACCGCCCACGGGCCGGTGATCGACCGGTGGCCGAGGCCCGGGCCGCCGTCGAGCGCGCCGACCGCGGACTCAGCGCACGCGAGGTGCGCCGGAGGGAACGCGAACAGCTGGACCTGTGCCTCTGCCTGGGGCCCGACGAACGCGATCGGCCGGGTCAGTGTCTCGCCGCAGACACCGCAGACCCTGCTCAGCGCGCACCGGATCGCGCGCTTCTTGACGACGGCCGACACATCGCTGACGCCGCCGTCGTCCTCGCACGCGAACGGCATGCTCACGCCGACGCGGGCGACCACTTGCCCAGCTCTGAGCGCCGCACCGGGCGTTCGTCGTCGCGCAGACGACGCTTGGCACGGGGCGCCACGGGTGCCGGGTTGTCGGCAGTGCGGCGATTGGGCAGCGACAGCTTCATGATGGTGCGCAGCGTCTGGCCGTACTGCCGGTGCAACGGACCGGTCGTGTACGGGATGTCGAAGCGCTTGCAGATGTCCTTCACCGTCACCGAGATCTGCGAGTAGCGGTTGCTCGGCAGGTCCGGGAACAGGTGGTGCTCGATCTGGTAGCCCAGCTGTCCGCTCATCAGGTGCAGGAGCGTTCCGCCCTCGAAGTTGGCCGAACCGAGCATCTGGCGCAGGTACCACTCGGCGCGGGTCTCATCTTCCAGCTCATCCTCGGTGAAGTGCACGGCACCGTCGGGGAAGTGGCCGCAGAAGATGATCATGTAGGTCCACAGATTCCGCGCGAGGTTGGCGGTCACGTTGGCCGTGAGGGTGTTGAGGAACTGTGGCCCGGTCAGCAGCGGGAACATGACGTAGTCCTTGAACGTCTGCCGGCCGACCTTGTCACCGATCTGCTTGAGCTGCTTCTTGAGCAGCTTCGGGTCCTTCTCGCCCTTGCGGATGGCCTCGATGTCCAGATCGTGCAGCGCCACGCCCCACTCGAACAGCAGCGCCAGCAATGCGTTGTAGACCGGCTGCCCGAGGTTGTACGGAGTCCACTTCTGGTCCCGCGACATGCGCAGGATCCCGTAGCCCACGTCGTTGTCGTGCCCGATCACGTTGGTGAACTGGTGGTGGATGTAGTTGTGCGAGTGCTTCCACTGCTCGGCCGGCTGGGTGGTGTCCCACTCCCAGTTGCTGGAGTGGATCTCCGGATCGTTCATCCAGTCCCACTGCCCGTGCATGGCGTTGTGGCCGATCTCCATGTTCTCCAAGATCTTGGCCGAAGCGAGCAGGGTGGTGCCCAGCAGCCACGCGGGAGGGAACGAGCTGGCGAACAACGTGATGCGTCCTGCTGCGGCCAGACGTCGTTGGAGGGCGATGACGCGCAGCACGTAGTCGCGGTCGGCCTGACCGCGGGACTCCTCGATCTCGGTGCGGATCTGGTCCAGCTCGGCTCCGATCGCCTCGATCTCGTCGTCGTTCAGGTGGGTGTACTCACGCACGTCTGCAAAGGCCATGTGGGGTCGCTCCTGGTCGTGGGACGGTGTCTAGAGGGTCAGCGTGCAGTCGCCGGCGGCGACGGACACGCAGGTCTGGATGTATTCGTTGGGGTTGTCGTGCTCCTCGCCGCTGCGCAGGTCGCGCACCCGACCTGACGCGAGCGGCACGTCGCAGGTGTGACAGATGCCCATGCGGCAGCCGAACAGCATGTTGACGCCCGCCTTCTCACCGGCCTCCAGCAAGGTGGTCGCGCCGTCGACGTCGATCGACGGCCCGCCGACGCCGAAGGTGACCTGGCCACCGGCGGCGTCGCTGTCCGCGGTCGCGAGCGAGAAGCGCTCGATGTGCAGGCGATCGGTCCGGCCGTGACGGTCGTACAGGTCGCTGAACGCGTCGAGCATGGGCGCCGGACCGCAGGCCCACGTGTCACGCTCGCGCCAGTCCGGGACCACGTCGCC
>JBBSRN010000177.1:0-5136 GCA_038242985.1 Propionibacteriales bacterium
CCCGCGTACAGATGCGTACGTTCGAACGCCTCGGGAATCATGGTGTCGGCGACCATGGCGAGGATCGCTCCGGCCGCGACCGCGGTGATGACGGCGATCGTCGCGGGCGGCGCCCCGTCGAGCAGCAGGACACCGACCGCGCCCGCGATGCCGCTCGCGACCGCTATCGCGATCCAGACACCGAAGACGTACCGGGCGCTTCGACCGTTGTTCTTCATGCCGGCAGCGCTGGACAGCCCCTCGGGCAGGTTGGAGATGAAGATGGCCGCGAGCACGGGGACCCCGATCCCGCCGCCGCCCAGCAGGGACAGACCCAGCACGACCGATTCTGGTATGCCGTCCAGCAGCGCCCCCACGGCGATGGCCGCACCGCTTCCGGACTGCTCGTCCTCGGACGGCTGCTGCTCCTCGGAGCGTTTGCGGTGCCTCGCGCCACGACGGGACAGCGCGATGTTCGCAGCGACGTAGACGGCCGCGCCGCCGAGGAATCCCACCGCGGTCGGACCCAGACCGCCGGTTGACTCAGCTTCGTCCATCAGATCGAAGGACAGCGCTGAGATCAGCACGCCGGCGCCGAAGGCCATGATGCCCGCCACGACTCGCTGCGGCACCGTGACGAACCAGGCGACCAACGCGCCCAGCACCAGCGCACCACCGGCCAGCAGTCCCCAACCGCCAGCCTGCATCCACACCGGCATCCGCCCCACACCCTTCGTCGTCCATCCAGTGGACCACCTCGACGAACGTCCTGCGTGCCGGAACGCCGGATAGACTGAGGTGTGATGCAATCAGCAGCGGTGCATCGAGGGGGTCACATGCAGGAGTCACCGGACGAGGCGTTCGCGCAGCTGGCGACCGAGCTCAGCGAGACCGAGTCGCTGGACCAGACCGCCGAGCAGATCGTGGCCTTCGCGATGGACACGATCGGAACACAGTTCGCGGGCATCACGATGATCCGCGGCCGGGGACGATTCGAGACCCTTGCCGCGTCCGCCGAGGTCGTCGGACAGGCCGACGCCCTGCAGTACCAGTTCGCCGAGGGCCCATGCGTCGATGCGAGCACCACCGGCCAGATGGTGCTCTCCGCCGACCTCGCCACCGACACGCGGTGGCCGCGCTGGGGACCCGGGGCGGCCGGTCTCGGCTTTCTCAGCGTGCTCTCCGCCGACCTGCGGGCGGGCGGCAACCGGATCGGTTCCATCAACCTGTACGGGTCGTCCATCCGTCAGTTCAGCGAGCAGGAGTCCGATGTCGCCCGGTTGTTCGCGCACCACGCGGCGGCTGCCCTGGCGGCGGTCGAGCTGCGCGAGGGCCTCCAGAACGCCCTCCACTCGCGCACGCTCATCGGTCAGGCCCAAGGCATCTTGATGGAGCGCTTCGACGTGCAGCCCGACCGCGCCTTCACGATCCTGCGTCGCTACTCCCAGGACCAGAACATCAAGCTCACCTGCGTGGCTCAGACCCTGGTCGACACCTCTGACCTGCCCGAGCTCGACACCCACGGTGAGCCTCCCGCTTGACCCGGGCGCGACCCGGTAGTCCCTGACGTCCCGTGGATGTCGCCCACCTCATCGCCCCAGCACTCGTCCGAAGCCGGAGACCACGCTCTGCACGCGGGCGTGAGCCAGCGCGGCACGCGCGGCATTCATCCCGGGTGCACCGTGCACTCCGCCGCCGGGATGCGCCGACGCCGATCCCAGGTAGAGACCCTTGATCGGTGTCTCCGCCCTGCCGAGGCCCGGTACCGGCCGGAAGATGAGCTGCTGGTGGATCTGGGAGGTGCCGCCGTTGATGGCTCCGCCCACGAGGTTGGCGTCCCGGGCCTCCAGGTCGTGGGGTCCGAGAACCCGCCGGGCCATGATCTTCGAGCCGAACCCGGGCGCCAGCTGCTCGATGCGCTGCTGCATGCGGTCGGCGAACCGCTCCTTGTCGTCGTGGCCCCACTCCCCGGTCACGCCGCCCTCGCCGGCGTCACCGACGGCGCCTTGCGGCACGTGGGTGTAGGCCCACATCGACTCGGTGCCGGCCGGTGAACGGGTGGGATCGGCGGTGGTCATCTGACCGGCGAGCATGAACGGCTTCGCGGGGATCAGCCGAGCGCTCACCTGGCCCAACGCCTCGGTCATCTGCTCGACGGAGTCCGCGACATGGAACGTTCCGGGGGCGTGCGCTGGCGCCGAGGCCCACGGGACCGGCCCGTCGAGGGCCCAGTCCACCTTGACCGTCGAGGGATCCATCTCGAACGCCTTCATCGACGACGCCGTGCGGGCGGGCAGGTCCTCGAACGACACGAGTCCGCCGTAGAGATTCGGCGCCGCGACGTCGGCGACGACGGCGCGCGTGACGACGTGGGTCTGGCCGTCGGACGTCCGCACGCCAGTGGCCCGGCCGTGCTCGACCACGACCTGGGTGACGTTGGCGGAGCATCTGATCTCCCCCCCGAGCGACTCGAATCGGCGGGCCAGCGACTGGGTCAGCTCGCCGGACCCGCCCTCGGGCACGGGAAATCCGACGGTCTGTCCGAGCATCGACATCAAGATGCCCATCAGGCCCGACCCCGGTGCATGCAGAGGGATGTCAGCGTGCCCGGCGTTGCCGGCGATGAGCAGACGCGGCGACGATCCACCGAAGCTCGACCGGCCCACCTCGACCGCCGGTGTCAGCAGCGTCTTGACGAAGTCCAGTCCCCCCACGCCGCGCAGCCGGGCCAGCGCGCCCAGCCCGTTCTTGACCGGCGGGAAGGGCGACAGCAGGGACTTGACGATCTGGTCGCCGATGCGGTCCCATCGGGCGCAGAGATCGAGCCACGCCTCGCCATCGCCGGGATGCTGGGCGTCCATCAGCGATGCCGTGATGTCGCGGTCGCGATGCAAGAGCGCCCACTGTCCGTCCCGCGTGGGGTGACCCACCACGGCTGGAGCGTGTCGCCAACGCAGACCGTGGTCCTCCAGGTGGAACGACTGGATGGTCGGCGACGCCAACGTCAACGGATAGAAGGCACTGAAGGTGTCGTGCACGAACCCGGGGTGGACGTCGGTCGAGCTGCGAACCGCGCCGCCGACCCCCTCCTGGGCCTCGAGGACGAGCACGGACCAGCCCTGGTCGGCCAGATGGTTCGCCGCGACCAGCCCGTTGGGACCGGCGCCGATGACGACGGCGTCGTGGACGCGGCTCATACCGGCGCCTCGCCATCGGTGCGCCCGAGGAGCCCACGGGCCTTCGCCACGATGTTGCGTCCCACGCCGACGATGGCGTTGCCCTGGTTGCCGTGCAGCGCCTCACCGTCGGCCTGGGGCTCGAGCACGTTGCCGCTGTGGGGGCCGACCGGCGTGGTGCGGTCGGTCGCCGCGATCCGGAACAGAGGCCCGACGAGCAGGTCGTACACGTGGGGCATGAAGGAGAAGCCGAACCTGATCAGGTCGTTGGACAGATTCACCTGCGTGCGGTTCCGGTGGCGGTCGACGCGTCGCAGCGCGACCGCGGCGACCTTCTCCGGTCGCGCGGTCGGCGGCGGTGGCCGGCCCACGAATCCGTCATAGTTCGCTGCCTGCTCGTAGATCGGCGTGTCGACGCCGCCGGGTGCCACGTAGGCGATGTTGACGTGCCGCAGGTCCCGGTTCTCGATCTGCAGCTGCCGCGCGAGGGCACGGACGCCCCACTTGCTCAGCACGTAGGGGCTCATCGCCGGTACGGCGATGTGACCGATCACCGAGCCGATCAGCACGAGCTCTCCGACCCCTTGGGCTCGCATGACGGGGATGACGTGGCGGGACACGTTGACCGAGCCGACGAGGTTGGTCTGCAGCACCCGCTCGAACACGTCGGCCGGCACCTCCTCGGTGCGGCCGTACGCCACGACTCCCGCGCTGTGCACCACCGCGTCGATGCGGCCGTGCCGCGACACCACGGCATCGATGGCAGCCCTGACCGCGTCGTCGTCGCCGACATCGGTCGGCAGCACCAGCGTCGAGGCAGCACCCAAGGCGTCACACTCACGGCCCACCTCATCGAGGGGGCCCTGGGCGCGGGCCATGAGCACCACGTGGTCGCCGGCCCGGGCGGCTTGGCGGGCGGTGGCCCGGCCGATCCCGCTGGAGGCACCGGTGACGACGACCACCCGGGAATCGTTGCTGGTGGAGTCGCTCATGGCTGGAGGACCACCTTGATGCAGCCGTCCTGCTTCTTCTGGAACATCTCGTACGCCGCCGGCGCTTCCTCCAGCGGGAGGCGGTGGGTCGCCAACGTCTCCACGCCCAGCACGTCGCCGGGGCTCTGCAGCACCTTGATGATGTCGTCGGTCCACCTCTTCACGTGGCACTGACCCAGCCGCATGGTGATGCCGCGATCGAACATCTCCATCATCGGCATGGGATCGATCTCTCCGCCGTAGACGCCGCTCACCGACACGGTGCCGCCGCGGCGCACCGACTTGATGGCCGCCGTCAGCGCTGCCATACGATCGATCGCCATCTTGTCGGCCAGCGGGTTGGCGATGAAGTCAGGGAGGTGGCCCACCAAGCCGATGGCCGCAGCCTGGAGCGGTGAGCCGTGCGCCTCCATCCCCACGGCGTCCACGGTGCCGTCGGCTCCGCGCCCCTCGGTCAGGTCCAGGATCGCCTGCGGCACGTCGCTGACGACATTCATGTCGATGACCTCGACGCCCCACGCCGCTGCGAGCTCGAGCCGTTCGCGCACACGGTCGACGCCGATGACCCTCCGCCCGGCGTGCAGCGCGATGCGCGCCGTCATCTGGCCGATCGGCCCCAGACCGAAGACGGCGACGGTCCCGTCCTTCGGCACATCAGCGAACTCGAAGGCCTGCCACGCGGTCGGCAGGACGTCGGACAGGTAGAGGAAGCGCTCGTCGGTGACACCGTCGGGCACGACGATGGGACCGAACTGCGCCTGCGGCACGCGCAGGTACTCGGCCTGGCCGCCGGGCACCGAGCCGTAGAGCTCGGTGTAGCCGAACAGCGACGCGCCCTTGCCCTGGGCCGTCGACTGGGTGGTCTCACACTGCGCGAACAGGCCGCGCGAGCACATCCAGCAGTGTCCGCACGAGATGTTGAACGGGATGACCACGCGGTCGCCGATCTGGAGATCTCCGGCCTCGGGGCCCACTTCCTGGACGATCCC